>JAQVWU010000041.1 GCA_028709565.1 Eubacteriales bacterium | reverse complement strand
AGGAGTAGAAGTCATTCGTGGACTTTTTGCGCTTGCTTCGGATGATATAGGTTTCGTTCTCGCCGGTAGTTTCTCCGTAGTAGGGATCATTCGTGTAATCAATCGCAAACTGATACGCGTTCCCCGGTTTGAGGAATGTTATTGGTTTGTTATTGGTTATTATATATTATTATTGTTTAAATATCAAGAGACATTTAACAAAGAATATTTATTTTATATGTTGACAAGAATATATATCGGATGTATAATATTCACATATATAATCATTTCGAATATAATGCAGGAGGTATATAAAAATGGTAGTAACAAAGGAATCGATAATCGGCGATGTACTTGACTATGATGTCGAAACTGCGGATTTATTTCTGGAAATAGGCATGCATTGTCTCGGTTGTCCCGCTTCCCGCGGCGAATCGATTGAGATGGCCTGCCAGGCTCATGGTACGGACGCCGATGAGCTTGTAGAAAAAATCAATGATTTTCTGGCTTCTAAATAACAGAATCGGCGGGCATCGGTCCGCCTTTTATTTTTAAACCCTGACACCTGTGATTAAATTGTCCGACAGACTGTCTGCCGTCGCCTCTTTTATTAATAAAAACAGCATTGTCGCCGATATCGGAACAGATCACGCTTATCTGCCGATCTGGCTGGCATTGAATAATATTTCGTTAAAGATTATCGCAACCGATATTAAAGAAGGGCCTATAAATAAAGCCAAACATAATATTGATTCATACGGATCATACGGACTTTCCGAAAAAATTACGCTAATTAAAACGGACGGACTGGCCGGAGCGGAGGTTTATATGCCCGATACGGTAGTAATCGCGGGCATGGGCGGGGAACTGATTGTAAATATAATGAAAAACGCTTCACCGGATATTCGTAAAAAAGCGCGTTTTATACTGCAGCCGATGACCAGAACTTCATTGCTCAGACGTTTTCTGTATGACAACCGATTCGATATAACAGGCGAAAAACTCGCGTATGATGACAGGATATATGAAATAATATGCTGTCAATACGACGGGCAGAAGCATTTATACAGTGAGGCGGAGATTCTAATCGGTAAAAAAAACATAGAACAACGTGATAAATTGCTGCAAAGACATATAAAAAACCGTATTGATGTTATTGAGAAGAGAATCAACGGTTACAGACGCGCTTCCGCTTCAATGGATACATCGGCTGATGAAGCGCTGGCCTCCGACCTGACAGAATTATTAAACGGTATAAAAGGATTGAATAAATAGAATAAATAGAATAAATAGAATAATTATGACTGTTCCTGAATTATATAAATATATAGATAACAGAATACCTTCATCGCTTTCGCTGGACCGGGATAATGACGGACTGATGTGCTGCCCGGATCCCGGGCGGGCGGTGAAAAACATATTATGCGTACTGGACATTACCCCTGACGCCGTTGATTACGCGGCCGGGCATAATTTTGATGTAATTGTATCCCATCACCCGTTAATATTTAAACCCCTGAGCGCGATATTGTCACCCAAACTGATAAAACTGATAAAAAACGATATCGCCGTAATGAGTTTTCATACAAGATTTGATATAGTAAACGGCGGCATAAATGATTTTATTGCATCAATGCTCAATCTGTGTAATATCGAAACCTTTGCCGAGGGGGCGGGCAGAATCGGGACACTGGAAGAGCCCGTATTGTTTGATTCATTCGGTGCACACCTGAAAAACATACTGGCTGCGGACAGGATAAGCGCCGTATGTGCGCGGCAAACGGTTCATAAGATTGCCGTTGTAACCGGCTCGGGCGGAGAATTTATCCCGGAAGCAATCTCCCGCGGTTCAGATACATTTATCAGCGGAGAATGCGGTTACCACCGGCTGCTTGACGCCAAAGAAGCCGGTATAAACACATTTGAAGCCGGTCATTTTTTTACCGAAAGATATGCCGCAGTGCAAATCAGGGATATTATTATAGAAGCGGGCATTACGGCGGAAGTTTTTGAACAAAACGAAATATTATTATTTTAAATAACAAGAAATTACAAAACAAAGGGAGCCGAAATATGCGTAAAACAAAAATCATATGCACACTCGGACCCTCGTCAGAAAAAGAAGAGACAATCCGGGAAATGATGCTTGTCGGAATGGATGTCGCGCGCATCAATTTTTCTCACGGAGATTACGAAGGTCATAAAGCAAAGGCCGATATCGTAAAGAGACTGCGTACCGAATTAAACAGACATACCGCGCTGCTTCTGGACACAAAGGGCCCTGAAATTCGCATAAAAAAAATCAAAAACGGAAGCGCCGAACTGGTCGCGGGACAGATGTTTACGCTTTATCTTGATGATAAGGACGGCGATGAGACAGGTGTAACCATTACATACCGCGAGCTGTACAAGGATATTTCAGTCGGCGGTAAAATACTAATCGATGACGGTCTGATTGAATTGCGCATCGAAAGCTTCGATTCATTCGCCATAAAGTGTACAGTTATAAACGGAGGGTATTTAAGCGACCGAAAGGGTGTTAATGTGCCCGGTGTTAAATTGTCAATGCCCTTTATCAGTGAACGCGACAGGGAAGACCTGGCATTCGGTGTTCGTGAGGACTTTGATTTTATTGCCGCGTCCTTCACCCAAACGGCCGGCAATATAAGGGAAATCAGAAGAGAACTTGAAAATCTCGGCTGTGATAACATGCGTATTATAGCTAAAATAGAAAACGCAGCCGGCGTTGCCAATATCGAAGAAATATTGGATGTTTCGGATGGTATAATGGTCGCGCGGGGTGATATGGGTGTGGAAATCCGTCTGGAGGAAATTCCCATAATTCAAAAACAACTTATATCACGCTGTTATAATCAGGGGAAGCAGGTAATAACAGCCACACAGATGCTTGAAAGTATGACCCGCCAGCCCCGTCCTACCCGCGCCGAGGTTACCGATGTCGCAAACGCGATATACGACGGAACAAGCGCCATAATGCTGTCAGGCGAAACGGCAGCCGGTCTTTATCCGGCAGAAGCAGTAAGGACAATGGCCCGCATAGCGAAACGAACAGAAAGTGATATTGACTACAGCAAACGGTTTTCTGAAGTTCATGTAGACGGGTTTACAAATGTCACAACAGCGATTTCCCACGCATCCTGCACCACAGCCAACGATTTGAAAGCGTCATCTATTATAACGGTAACGAAATCCGGACGTACGGCGCGCATGCTGAGCCGATACCGTCCCGAAACGCCCATTGTCGGATGCTCACCGGAATCAAAAACCTGCCGCCATATGAATATGTCCTGGGGGGTTACGCCGTTATTGATTGATTTAAAAGATAATACCGATGACCTGCTAAAACACGCGATAGACAGGGTATACGAAGAAAAATTAATTAAATACGGTGATATCGTTGTTATAACCGGCGGTTTTCCGCTGGGCATCTCGGGAACAACAAATATGCTGAAAGTTCAGATTGTGGGCAATGTGCTGGTTTCGGGTACAGGTGTCGTAAAATCATCGGTTTGCGGTATATTGTGTGTCTGCAATAACGAAGAGGAAGCAACCGCTAAATTCAATGACGATGAGATTTTGGTCATACCTTATGTATCGCCTAAATCTCTCAACATCCTGAGAAGAGCTTCGGGCATTATCTGCGAATTGGGTGATTCCCATTCATATGCCGCGGTTGCGGGTGAAATACTCAATATTCCGGTAATTGTGGGAGCTGACGGCGCGACAAAAATTCTGCGGAGCGGCACATCGGTTACGCTGGACGGAGAAAAAGGATTTGTGTTCAGCGGTAATTATAATAATGCGATTTGTAATTAAACAGAATATATAAATAATAAGGTGGAATATTTTATAATTATATGATAATAAAACTTGAGGAAGCAAAATACACACTTCAAAATATCAGAGAGACAGTTGAGGATTTAGGCACGGCATTAAAAACAGAGGAACTTAAAAGCAGAATCGAAGAACTTGAAGCGACAACAACTGCGGAAAACTTTTGGGCTGATCAAAACGAATCGAGTAAAATATTAAAGACACTTAAAATATTAGAAGACAAACTCGACGCTTATAACGATTTGGTCAAGCGGCTGGATGATGCTGAGATACTGGCTGATTTAGCGATTGAGGAAAACGATGAAAGCATAACCGATGAAATAATAAGAGAAGTAAATGAACTGGAAGCCGAAGAAAACCGTCAGCGTATCGAAGTGCTGCTTTCCGACGAATATGATTCAAATAACGCTATACTGGCATTTCATCCCGGAGCGGGCGGAACCGAAGCTCAGGACTGGGCTTTGATGTTATATCGCATGTATGTCCGGTGGGGTGAGAAGCATGGCTACAAGGTAAAGACACTGGACTGGCTGGACGGCGAGGAAGCGGGTTTAAAGAGCGCAACCGTTTTAATTGAAGGGTTGAATGCCTACGGATATTTAAAAGGTGAAAACGGTGTACATCGTCTGGTTCGCGTATCCCCTTTTGACTCTTCCGGCAGACGTCATACTTCGTTTGCTTCGGTTGAGGTAATGCCGGAGTTGGATGATATCGATGATGAAATCGAATTGCGTGATGACGATCTTGATATATCGGCTCACCGGTCAAGCGGCGCGGGCGGGCAGCATGTTAATAAAACCGACTCCGCTATCCGTATAGTCCATAAACCGACGGGGATAGTAGTCGGTTGTCAGAACGAACGCAGTCAGCTTCAAAACAAAGAAACCGCCCTGAAAATGCTGAAATCAAAACTGTTGGAAATAAAGCATCGTGAAAACCTGGATAAAATTGAAGACATAAAAGGTGAAAAAACCAATATCGAATGGGGAGCGCAAATTCGTTCATATGTGTTTATGCCCTATACATTGGTAAAGGACAATCGCACAGGCTGGGAGGACGGTGATGTTTCGGCGGTTATGGACGGTGATATCGATGATTTTATTAACGCATATCTTAAAGCAAACGCATAATGCCAAAGAACCGAAAGGAGTAAAATATGTTGTTGAATTTCAAAAAGACTAAGCTTTATATCGGCATATCATTGATGATTCAGGCTATTTCATTCATTGCATTATTTATAATGCTTTACACTAAAAAGCGCAGTTACTCTTCCGCGTTTTTAGTATTGGGCGTTCTTGGAGGAGCTGTCGGCGCATATCTGCTTTATCTCCAAAAACTGGAAGATGACCTTGAATACGAAGATAACTTCGGTGAGTTTTTGAGACGTAAATATGATATCAATGATAATTTTGATGATACGGATTTTGAAACGGTAGACAAACCCGAAGACGACATGGATGAAATTGAGATACCGATTGACGAATCGGTAGATGAAACGGAATTCAGCTGAATCAGACAAAGGAATTTCGAGAACAAACATATATAACTGCTGAAATAAATTAAAAATCAGAACGGATCCGCGTTTTATATTAAAAGATCCGTTCTGATTTTGTTATACCTTTTTGCATTTTTGCTTATCTTTATATTATGTTTATGGAAATATATTGACTTATGACTGAAATTATATTATAATCTATTATATTTAATAATGACATAATAATACCGCGATATATGTATAAAGAGGATGAACATGAAGACAAAAATTGTTATCATCGGAGCCGGATATGCCGGAGTTTTAACCGCAAAAAAACTTGCCGGAAAATACAAGAAAAATAAGAACGTAAACATTACCATTATCGATAAAAATTCTTATCACACCATGCTTACCGAATTACATGAAGTGGCGGCGGGCCGTGTTGAGGATAACAGTATTAAGTTAAGCTTAAAAAGGATTTTTGCGGGCAGAAACGTAGACGTTAAACTGGATACGGTAGAATCGATTGATTTTGAGCAAAAGTCTGTAATCGGCAGGCGGGAAACATATACTTACGATATACTTGTAATGGCCGCGGGATCACGCCCCACCTTTTTTGGGGTTGACGGTGCCGAGGAGTTTGCGTTTAAATTGTGGTCTTATGAAGATGCCGTGGTATTAAGAGATCATATATGTTATAGCTTCAGAAAGGCTTCAAACGAGCCTGATTTGTCTGAAAAACAGAGGCTTCTCACATTTTATATAGTCGGCGCCGGATTTACGGGTACGGAGATGTCAGGGGAACTGGCGGAATATATTCCCGTACTTTGCGAAAAATACGAAATCGAGCAATCGCTTGTCAAAGTGCACTGTGTAGACGTTCTGCCGCGTCCGGTGCCCACACTGCCGGAAAAGCTATCGAAAAAAATCGAAAGACGTCTGGAAAAAATGGACGTTGCTTTGTTGCTTAATACCGGCGTTGTAAAAATCGGTGAAGACTTTATCGAATTAAAAAAAGAAAAAGAAGTAAAGCGGCATGAATCCGGAACGGTAATATGGGCAGCCGGCATCGAAAGCGCGCAAATAACATGCGAGGCGTCTCGGATTTTACCGTCGGCCGGAAGAAACAGGCTTGAAACCGATAAATATTTGCGCTCTACGGGAGATTCAAACGTTTTTGTAGTCGGAGATAACATCGGTTATATACCTGAGGGGGAGAAAAATCCCGTTCCCCAATTGGTGGAAAATTGCGAACAGAGCGCCGATACGGCAGCGCACAATATTCATTGTACCGTAAGCGGGGACAGCGAAAAAATGAAAGCATATAAGCCGAGCTTTCATGGTGTCATGGTAAGTGTCGGCGGACGTTACGGCGTGGCACATGTCGGAACGCCTGATAAAAAGATTAGTCTGCCATCATTTTTTGCGATGTTTGTAAAACATTTTATTAATATAATTTATTCTATAAAAGTTCTCGGCTGGAACAAGGTTTTCAGTTATCTTAAACATGAGTTTTTTACTATCAGACATAACCGCAGTTTTGTCGGAGGTCATTTCTCCAACAAAACACCGAGCTTTCTTTTGGTGTTCTTAAGAATATGGCTGGGCGCGGTGTGGTTATTTGAAGGCATTAAAAAAGTTGCCGAAGGATGGTTTTCCGAACCTATGCTCAAGGGGTTCTTCGGGGGAGCAAATACATTTTATAATAATCTCTTAAACGGGGCTGCATCGACAGCTGACGCCGCAAGTTCTGCAACACCGGCAGCGGAAGAAGCAGTGACATCATTGGGAACCGTATTAATTGACATCAATATTCCGCGTCTGGTAAGAGTGATTTTTGTAAGCGGCAAAGAGCTTGCCGAATCCGCCCTCAATGATTTTGCATTTAAACTGGATATTCCTCTTGTCAATTGGTTTATCGAAAAATTAGTGCTGCCATATGATTTAATGCAAATAATTATGCAGATATTTATAGTTGCTGCAGAGATTTTAATAGGACTTTCACTTATCGGGGGTTTGTTGACAACGCCTTCAGCCGCGCTGTCCCTTGTGCTGCAGGCTATGTTTGTATGTACAACCGGCTTATACCTGGGTACATTCTGGATGATTTTCGCAGCTGTAGCCCTGCTCATAGGTTCGGGCAGGATATTCGGAATCGATTATTACTTCATGCCCTTTTTAAACAGACAATGGAGAAAGATTCCTTTTGTAAAGAAGTTATATATATACAATGATTGATATAAGCAATTTACCGGATATGCCGATTGAATTTTATTATTTTGATGACGCAAAAAAACAGGTGGAAATCGAAGTCAGACAAGCATTATTAACCGCGCCGAAACTGATACGCGATTATATAGGACATCTGACATTATCCCGGGGAAAATCCATTCGGGCGGTGTCCTGCCTGGTTTGCGCGGAAAACGCGGACCTGGCGATTCATCAAAACGCCGTAAAAGTCGCGGCGGCGATAGAGTTATTGCATCTTGCTACCCTTGTACATGATGACGTTATAGACAATGCCGAAACACGCAGAGGCATTATAACCCTGCAGAAAAAATTCGGAAAGAGAACAGCGGTTATCTGCGGTGATTACCTGCTTAGCCTGTCATTTAAAACGGCGGCGTCGGTAACACGCGATACGAATTATATAAATTTGCATTTTCCTGATTATTCCGATTATTCCGATTATATAGGTAAGATCTGTATGGGCGAATTGCGGCAAAATATCAATAATAAGAACTATGATTTGTCTTTTTATGAATATATTAAGATAATATCCGGAAAAACAGCCGCTTTATTTGAGGCAAGCTTCAGAGCGGGCGCGCAGTTGTGTGATGATGTAACGGACGATGAAATCGGTTTGTATTCACGGCTCGGTCATTACATCGGACTGATTTTTCAATTAACCGATGATTGTATTGATTATGAATCCACACCGGAACTCGCGAAAAAACCGATTTTATCCGATTACAGACAAGGGGTGATATCACTGCCGCTGATATATACTTTTGAAAAAGATAAAGAAATTAAAAGAAGAGCCAAAGCCAATACAGCGTCAATCGATGAAATCAGCTGCGCGGTAGCTCAAACGGGGGGAGTGGATTTTACCCGTCATGTTTCAAAAAAATATTATGAAAAAGCGATGGCGATTATAAATATAATCCGGGCCGGTAATAGCAAAAGAGAAAGACTGACTGCCGTGTTGAACAGCGCGTATTATACTGCAGTCCTGCCTGACAGGTGATTAAGTGGGAGTTTTGTCGCGATACTTTAGTTTTGTCGAAATCACAACAAAGATTACCAGCGTTTTTGCGTTTATATATGCTGTTTCCTATATGTTTTATGTAAACCGGTTGCCGGACAGCCGCAAAACACTCGTCTTTTTTGCCTCAATGTTCATCTTCGATTTGACGGCCACCGCAATTAATAATTACGTGGATACGAAATCCAACGGCAATACCCTGCAGTTCGGCAGAAAAACAGCAGCGGCTATAATTATTATCCAGCTGTTTATATGCCTGTCTTTAGGCATATACCTTGTATTTATTACCGATATAGTCGTCCTGTTTCTCGGAGCGCTGTGTTTTTTAATCGGAATAATATACTCATTCGGTCCGTTGTCAATTTCAAGACTGCCCTTCGGGGAAGCGTTTTCCGGATTGTTTTACGGTTTTTTTATTCCTTTTATTATACTGTATATAAATTTTCCCGACGGTACATTTTTATCGTATCATCTTGACGCGGGCACGCTGACTTTTTCCGTTCATATAGTTCCGGTAATAACGGTTATAATGCTTTCGGTAGTTCCGTTTTGCGTGACTGCCGGCATCATGCTTGCCAATAACATTTGTGACCTGGAGAGGGATGCCGCGGTTAACAGATTTACTTTGCCATATTATACGGGTTCAAAATCATTGTATTTGTTTGCCGGATTGTATTATACCGCATATACGGCAATCATAATAATGGCAATACTCGGAATATTGCCGCCTGTATGCCTGCTTGCCGTTGCTACGTTAATCCCCGTTCAGCGCAATATCAATAAATTTTTCGATAAACAGGATAAATCAACCACATTTATACTGTCGGTTAAAAATTATATTATTATTATGTTTACCGTTTGTCTGCTGACCTTTACCGGCAGCCTGATATAATTAAATGAAATTTATAAATAAAACAGATATAATAATAATATCGGTAATAATTATAATATGTGTGATTTTCCTGGGAGTTTATAAATCTCTCAATACGAACACTCCGGTTATTGCCGAAATATATTTTGATTCGCAATTGGTAAAATCAATAGATTTACAACAGGGAACCGAGCTCGTTTTTTCGATTCCCGGGCATGACCATGTGGTATTTCATTTATATCCGGACGGCAGTATATGTTTTGAAAAATCAAATTGCAGGGATAAAATATGTGTTCGTTCCGGCAGACTCAATATGGTCGGTGAGTACGCTGCCTGTCTTCCGAATAACATAATAATGAAGATTTCGCGAAAAGACAAGAGAGCCTCGGATGACGCCGACATTATCATCGGAGCGGAAGGGTAAATACGGTGTTAAAAAATCGCATATTTGATAATTCATTAAACAGATCAAAAATAAAGACAATTGTTTTGACCGGTTTGCTGTTTGCCGCTGCGATTGTTTTGTCGATTTTCGAAAACTCAATCCAATTGCCGATTATTGCGCCGGGTATCAAGTTCGGTTTGTCAAATATTGCGGTAATGTTTTCATTGTTTTATCTCGGTAAAAATATCGCGTTTTTACTTGTGCTTATGAAAGCGGTATTTGTGCTGATAACAAGAGGCGCGGTTGCGGGTTTTTTAAGCCTGAGCGGAGGTTTATTATCGGTCGGCATAATGACCGTATTGTTGATAATCTGTAAAGATAAAATATCATACCTGCTTTTAAGCGTCTCCGGAGCGGTGTTTCACAATATAGGACAGTTGACGGCAATCACAATAATATACAGTGACATCAATCTATGGATATACCTTCCGGTATTGATGATTGCGGGTATTGTATCAGGGATTGTCACCTCAACGCTTTTAAAGGTAAGCTTAACAGCTTTCAACAGGCTGTTTAAGATAAAAAAATATTAATACAGGAGAAAAATAGGAATACCATGGAAAACATAAAAAGATTATCTGTTTTATTGCTCGGCATACTGCTTATATCCGTTATGTTAACGGGCTGCGGCAACGGGAATGATTCGGTAAAAACAGGACTCGCGGTTGTCAATTCAATATCCAATTCAACCGATGCGGTTGACGGGGAAGGCGTTGCGGAGATAAATACGATGATTTACGCGGTAACCGTTGACGGCGCCGGTAAAATCCTTAAATGCGCAATCGACGCGGTTCAGACAAAAGCGGGTTTTTCCGACTCGGGTGCGGTCATTACACCGCTTGATACAATGTATAAAACCAAGAATGAACTCGGCGATGAATACGGCATGAAATCCAACTCGAAAATAGGCAGGGAATGGAATGAGCAGGCATCCAGTTTCGCCGAATATGTTGTCGGCAAAACGGCAAAGGAAGTTTCGGGGATAGCCGTTGACGACCAGACATATCCTACAGGAGCGGACCTGACCTCTTCCGTGACTATTCATATCGGTGATTTTATAACCGGAGTACAAAAGGCCATTGAGAACGCAAAAAACATAGGATCGGGAAAAGACGATAAATTGGGACTTGCGGCGCGGACCGACATTGCGAAATCGGTCAGCGCAGGTGACAAACCCGGTTATATACAGGCCTATTCTTTTTATGCGGTTACTACAACCGACGCAAACGGAAAAATTACGGGCTGTATACTGGACGGATCCCAGACAAATGTAAACTTTGATACAACCGGAAAGATTACTTCGGATTTGAATGCCGTTTTCGAAACCAAGAATGAACTCGGTGATAAATACGGAATGAAATCCCAATCGGGCATAGGCAAGGAATGGAATGAACAAGCCGCCGCCTTCGCAGCTAATGTTGTCGGAAAAACCGCCGCTGAGGTTGAGGGTATAACTGTTGATGAAACAAAACACGCAACAGGCGCTGATTTGATTTCCTCGGTAAACATATCGATAGGGGAATTTCAGGAGACAATTATTAAAGCGATAAACGGAGCCAAATAAAAGGGTTATGAAAAGAATACTGTTGATATTGATTGCGATTTATCTTTCGGGGACATTATACTCATGCGATAACAGGTTTCGTTATGAAGCTGAGTTCCTCAATGTATTCGATACCGTAACACAAATCATATCATATATGGACAGTAGACAAGAGTTCGAAGAGTTTTCCGGGCTTATTTACGACGAATTGTATGAATATCACCGGTTATATGATATATATAACGATTATCCGGGTTTGAACAACATCAAAACGATAAACGACAACGCCGGCAAAGAAGCCGTAACGGTTGATCAAAAGATCATAGATATGCTGTTGTTTTCAAAAGAAGCATATATTAAAACAGGAGGGAAGTGCAATATAGCATTAGGGTCGGTGCTTGAAATTTGGCACAGTTACCGTGAAAAAGGGATTTATGACCATGAAAATGCTTCTCTCCCTCCTATAGAGTTATTGCAGTCGGCAATGGAGCACACCGATATAAATAAGATAATTATTGACACCGAAGACTCGACGGTTTACCTTTCGGATCCGGAAATGAGTCTTGATGTCGGCGCTGTTGCAAAGGGTTACGCCGTTGAAGAGGTATGTAAAAATGCCGAAGAACAAGGTTATACCTCCGCTTTGGTCAGTGTGGGCGGAAATATAAGAGCTATCGGGGACAAAGACGGCAAATCTCTTCCCTGGAGTGTGGGTATACAGAATCCCGATCCCGACGGCAATGAGCCGCTGATAACCATGGTGGATATTGTCGGAAAATCGGTTGTAACCAGCGGCATATATGAACGGTATTATACGGTGGACGGCAAAAACTACCATCATATTATAGATCCCGAAACGCTGATGCCCGCGGATTATTATATATCTGTATCGATAATATGCCGGGACTCCGGTATAGCGGATGTGCTGTCGACAGCAATCTTTTGTATGCCTTTTCAGGAGAGCTTTGATTTAATAAACACCCTTGACGATACCGAAGCCTTTTGGGTATTTCCCGACAATACCGTGAAATACAGTGAGAATTTTGCGTCATATATTCTACCCTTGTAAAAGCGCTGTAAATACATTATAATATTTTAAACAACAGGAGTAACATTGTTTAAAGACTTGAGTAAATACGCAGGAACTTGGCGGAACCGGCAGTCATGCAGGAGTAGTAGTGCTTTACCCGGCAAATATATTGTAACAAACGGGATTAACCTAAGAATCCCGCTCCGGAGAGTAGCGAAAATT
>JAQVWU010000391.1 GCA_028709565.1 Eubacteriales bacterium | reverse complement strand
TGAACGATTACGCGAACCGGTACAACAATCAGCCCGAAACATATACGGCGGAAAACATCAACTGGCTGCTGCCGACCGCTACGGGTATAACGGCAAATATGCATACCCGGCCGCATTATACCTACCCCGAAACCTTCACAATCCCCTATACCGTCCTCGGTGCGGCATAGTTTCGGCGCACATAATATAAAAAGACTGCACCAAGGGTATAATCCTTCGGTGCAGTTTTTGTCGGGCGTTAATTGTTAGTTCGCTTTAAAACATCGGGACGACGGCGCCGGCAT
This sequence comes from Eubacteriales bacterium, assembly GCA_028709565.1. Taxonomy (GTDB): domain Bacteria; phylum Bacillota; class Clostridia; order Oscillospirales; family CAG-272; genus JAQVWU01. The sequence goes on along the minus strand of JAQVWU010000391.1, from coordinate 2,775 downwards.
AGGTTTCGTTGATGAATGTTTTAACTTTCTCGCTTTGGAGGGCTTCCACCAGCGCCTTGATGGCTTTGTTGTTCTCATTGCCCTCTTTTACCGCGACGATATTGGCGTATGTCCGGGCGGAATCGGATTCTTTGTCCTCGAAGGCGAGGGCATCGTCCGACTTGAGTCCCGCCTGGATGGCGTAGTTGCCGTTGATGACCGCCATATCCACGTCGGGCAGCGAGCGGGCCAGCTGCGCCGCTTCGATTTCGTTGATTACCAGGTTCTTCGGATTGGATTTGATGTCGAGAATGGTAGCGGTAAAGCCTACGTCATCGTTGAGGGTGATAAAGCCCTGCGCCTCCAGCAGATACAGCGCCCTGGCTTCGTTGGTGCCGTCGTTGGGAATGGCAATTGACGCGCCGTCGGCAAGGTCGGCGATGGCTGCGGTTTTCCCGGCGTAAAGGCCCAGAGGCTCATAATGTATCGAAGCCGCCGAAACAAGATGGGTGCCGTTTTCCGCGTTGAAATCGGTCAGGTAAGGCTGATGCTGGAAATAGTTGGCGTCCAGTTCGCCGCTTTCGGTTGCGGTGTTGGGCAGGATGTAATCGTTGTATTCGATGATCTCAAGGGTATATCCGTCCTCGGCGAGGATTTCCTTCGCGACCGCGAGAATCTCGGCGTGGGGGGTGATGCTGGCGCCGATCTTGATTGTCTTGTCGTCCGACGCGCCGTCCGTACATGCGGTGAGGACGCTGAGGGCAAAAATAGACAAGAGCAGTATTGCGATAAGTTTTTTCATGAATTTCACTCCTTGTTTAAATTAATTAATATATATTTATATGAACGCCGTTTATGACCTGCGGATGCGCCTGTCGGAATATTTGGCCGCCCTCATGCCGACCTCCTGGAAGATCTGAACGATAACTACCAGCAGCAGCACGGTGATGAACATGATATCCTCCTGATAGCGATAATATCCGTAGTTTATCGCGATGGCTCCGAGCCCGCCGCCACCGACAAAACCCGCCATTGCCGAATAGCCCAGAATGGTGGTCACCGCGATGGCGGCGCCGATAATCAGCGAGGGCTTCGCCTCGGGCAGCAGTACTTTATAGATAATCTGAAAATTGGAACTCCCCATGGACTGCGCCGCCTCAATGACCCCGGCGTCCACCTCTTTGAGGGAGGATTCCACCACCCGCGCTATAAAGGGGGCGGCGGCGACCACCAGCGGCACGATGGTAGCGGTGGAGCCTATCGTGGTTCCCACTATTGCCCGGGTTAAGGGCAGAATGGCCACCAGCAGTATCAGAAAGGGCACCGAACGCAGCATGTTGATAATAAAACCCAGCACCGTGTTGACCGCCTTGTTGGGGCTGATGCCGCTTCGGTCGGTGATATATAAAATCACCCCCAGGGGCAGGCCGATAATATAGGCCAGCGCCGTTGAAACCAGCGTCATGTAAAAGGTTTCGCCGATTCCGTTGAGCAGCAGTTTAATCATTCCCGTTGCCATTAAAGGTTTCCTCCTTGTAGTGAATCTGCCTGGAGTCCAGATAGGCGCGGATGCGGGCAGCCGACATTTCGTTATCCGGCAGCTGCAGCAGCATCTGACCGTAGGCTCTGCCGTCGATGTTTTTGGTATCGGCGCCCAGTATATTGACGGCGGCGTGACACTCCAGCGTCATATTGGATATAATCGGCTCAAAGGCGGAATTGCCGTCGAAGACCACCCGCAGACATTTGCTGCCGGCGAAACGTTCCACCGTCTCGCTTTTCGGCAGAATCAGCTCCTTCGCGATCTTGGACCGGGGGGTCAGGAACACCTCCCTGACGCTGCCGACTTCGACGATTTTGCTGTTGTCGATGACCGCCACCCGGGTGCATATCTGTTCGATTACGCTCATCTCGTGGGTTATAATGACAATGGTGACCCCCATGGAACGGTTGATGTCCTTGAGCAGTTCCAGTATCGAGCGGGTGGTGTTCGGGTCGAGGGCGCTGGTTATCTCGTCGCAGAGCAGCACCTTAGGTTCGGTTGCCAGCGCCCGGGCTATGGCGACCCGCTGTTTCTGCCCGCCGGACAGCTGGGACGGATAGGCCCTTTCCTTGTCGGTCAGCCCCACCAGCCTGAGCAGCGACCGGGCCCTTTCCTTCGCCCTGTCGCCGGGGACGCCGGTTATCTCCAGCGGATAGGTGATGTTTCTCAGCGCCGTCCGCTGCTCAAACAGGTTAAAATTCTGGAATATCATGCCTATGGACTGCCGGGCCCTGAGCAGCTCGCCGTGGCTCAGACTCCCCAGGTCCATACCGTCGAAGATGACCTGACCCGACGTCGGCTTTTCAAGAAAGTTGATGCAGCGCGCCAGCGTACTCTTGCCGGCGCCGCTGAGCCCGATAATGCCGAAGATTTCGCCCTTACCGATATCCAGGCTGACATCGTTGAGCACCTCGATATTGCCGCTGTCGGTGACAAAATACTTGCCCAAATGTTTTATATTTATCAAGACTGCCTACCCCGTAATCAAATATTAAAAAGCGGAAAGCAAATCGCCTCCCGCCGTAAAAATCATATCCCGCAATATGACCGTTTACCGTCTAAGCGACAAAAAACAAACTACGCTCATCAAACACATTCGCGTCGTGTAACCGGTACCGTTTGCGACCATTTTATCTGTCATGTGCCCTCTCCATGTATATCCGAATATTATTCTTATATTATAGCATTATAACGCAATGCAGTCAAGTGTTTGACCGGAAAATAAATCAAAATATTGCCCGGGCGGAGAATAG
>JAQVWU010000390.1 GCA_028709565.1 Eubacteriales bacterium | reverse complement strand
GTGTATTGCTTAAAGAAAAATCATATTTACCGAACAATCCCGTCGGCTTGAATATCATAACTATAACCAAAAGCAGCGAATATATAACCATGCGGTATTCCGCAAAGCCGCGTAACATTTCCGGCAAAGGCGGCGGCGGATATCGCCATTGACATTATAATCCGGATTAATCTCGTTTTCACGTCATAACCTCCGTCATCATTTTGTTTTCTACATCTTAACATGGCCGGGGATTTATGTCAAATGTTAAGTTTGATAAGTCTTTTGTAAGTCCGGTATACATATCCGGTTTTTTTGTGTTATAATTTTATAAGCAATCAAAGAATATACAATAAATTTGGGAGAGAATTGTCGAAATGATTACCGAAAAAATAAGTTGGTGGAAAAGCCGGCTGACGGATGTGGACGCAGTATTCGCTTCGGCGTCAAAGGGACGGGTGAGTACCCTGTGCAAATCCGCCGGGGGACGCGGTGTCGGCATGATTGAATACGGTCAGCCGCGCGACTATAACCGCAGGGCAAATTACAACTCGGCGTGCGGCGCGCGCGATACCCGGTATTACGCCGATAAAACCGGCGCGCCTCCGGTTATTCTGCTGGTCGGCGCCATCCACGCGCAGGAACTGGAAGGGACGGCGGCGCTGCTCGGTCTGATAAACATCATCGAGACGGGCCGCGATTTCCGGGGGGAGGACTCCGCGCTGGGGGAACTGATTGAGGAGAGCGGGTGCAGACTGATTATCATACCCGTGATGAACCCGGATGGCAGGGCGCGCTGCGAACCCGATTCGATGGTCGGGCTGACAAACGAGGATCTGCGGCACTGGGGACAGGGCAGGTGGCTCGACGGCACCCTGTGCGGCTGGCCCGGCTGTAAATCGGTCCATCCCATAAAAGAAGCGGTGAGCTTTCTCGGCGCCTATTATAACGATGACGGCATTAACTTTATGCACGACAACTTTTTTAATCCGATGGCGGCCGAGACGGCGGTCCTGCTGCGGCTCGCGGAGGATGAGGCCGCCGATTATACCATACTGCTGCACGGCGGCTCAAACTGCACTAACGTATTGCTGCAGCCCAATTATGTGCCCCCGCATATCCGGGAGGCGGTGCGCGCTCTGGCACTGCGCACGGCGGAACTGAGCGAAACCGCGGGTCTGCCGTCGAGCGTGCAAAAGATATCCGACGACACCGGCACCCCCCCGCCGTCCTTCAACCTGGCGTCGGCCATCCATCATATCTGCGGCGGCGTGTGCGCCGTTTACGAATCCAATCAGGGTCTGATCGAAAAAAACAGCTATGATGCCGAAACGATACTGCGGCTGCACTACATGCTCTTTGAGGGCGTTATACGGGAAGCGCACGGCGTTCGGTTATAGACAGACAAAAAGGAAAAGCTTTGCACGGCTTTTCCTTTTTAGTGATATTTTTTGGTAAACGCTATTGCAGTCTGACTTGATTCTTTACCTGGAAATTATGGTTACATATCAATATCATGAATACCGGGAACAATATATACATGATGTATTGGCACTAATGACAATAATAATCGGATAGTATTGTAAAAAATGCTATATTGCGCCTAAAAATCAAATAAACAATTGACATATAGAAACAAACATGATATTATATAATTATTAGGAAAAGGCTTCCAAAAACAACAAGAAAACGAGGTGAGATGAATATGGTATGCGGACGAATACGTGCGTGCCATCCTATGCTTGACGCAACGGACGAACTTCTGATTCACGCACCGCCATATCCGTTAAAATGCATTCACTTTAGCGCATAGGTTGCTCGTAAGATATCTTGCGAATACCTATGCGCTTGTTTATTCGATACGTTTTAAATTAAAAACACAAAACCATTCATTAAAAAACAGTAATATTTCAATAGACATTTCACACTGCGGGTATGTTTCTTACTGTTTGCATACTCGTAGTGTGCAGTATATTGTTTGTGTAATAGAGGGGTAATGGCGTGAAAAAATATGTACTCTTTTTCATCATTTTTATTTGTCTCGCGGAAACAATTTCCTGTACAAACACAAAATCCGAAGACGACGCTCTTCTGAAAATCCAAAAATATGACAAAACGATAAATGCTGATATATATGATTATCAAAAGGATCTTGCCGAGTGGCTCGTGCCTGAAACCGAATATATATCTTGTTTCGACATTGACAATCCCGACAGAATAATAAGAACATTTGAAGATAAATTTGTAATAGAGGAAGATCGGTTATATTTTATATTAAAACGCCAAAATCAAGATATGTGGGCATATGTAAGTCTGCTAACCGGTGAAATGTTTGATTTATGCCCTGATCCGCTTTGCCCGCATACGGAGGAAAGCGGATGCAAATATCTGAATCTGCATGACCTTGTTTTTGTTCCCGGATCGGATAACTTAATCTATACTGTAAAAACCGTAGATGCAGGTAACGGCATAACATATAATGCCGTTTGTCTTTTGAATACAGAAAACGATACTTTACATGAATTGTATGCAAGCGATATTGACAAATCAAATGTGATAAACATATATGATTTATGTTTTATAACCGACGAATATCTGTATTTCTCCAATATCCGAATAACAAGTATAAGAGCCGAAAATGGAGAAATCGAACAAAAGGCAGAAGAAAACTTAATGACTCTTAATCTTGTCACAAACGAAGTAAAAGAAATTAATAACAAATACAGTTCACAGGAATACGGAAAATATTTTTATGCGGATGAGCGGCACATCTTTTTTATCGATTATAATAATAAAAATTTTTATGCAACGGACTTAAATTTTGAAAACGAGCAAACGATATTGGAATACGGTCAGGAATATAACATCAGAAATTTTTATTATGATGAAGGCACATCTGAGTTTTTTATTGGGTTATATGCTGATTATTTGTTTGGATATTCAGACAATGAAACAGAGGAGGGCAGTGTTTATTGCGTAAACAGCGATTTGGAATGCCGCAAATTAGACATGCCTTCGGAAAAAATTATAAATTTTCAATTGACAAATAAATATATATATTACGCGGTTTATGCCCCTGT
>JAQVWU010000389.1 GCA_028709565.1 Eubacteriales bacterium | reverse complement strand
CCGATATCTGTCGAAAAATAATATCTGTATGTCGTTTCCATATTAAAGCTGTGATAGGTAACGGCATAGCTGTCGGTGCCTTTGAGCGGATCGGGTATGCTGTCAACCGGCATAGCCCGGTCATTCATATCGATAAAAAAGGTAATCATTTCGGGTTCGGTTTCTTCCGAGTTCCGAATGAAGGTAAATACTTCACCGTCAATGTCCGTCATAATCATTTGCGTTACGACACGGTCGCTGACCGGCGAATTCTGAGCGTTAATATAAAACGCGATGGCTATATATGTAGGCAAAAACAACAATATGATACATATCGCGGTTATCAGCTTTCCTTTCATTTTATATATGTGTCCTTTCTATATGTCATAAACAAACGGGCATTTTAGCTGTATTATAAGTATTATACAATAAATTAATTGACAGGTCAAGTATTTTTTCAATAATAAATAACGCACGCGTTCTTTTTTTGTTAATTACAGCGCGCCTTATTGACATACCAAAATTTGCATGGCATAATATAGGCATCGCGAATCAACGAAAAACAACGGAAAGCGACAAAACAGCTTTTATATATCCGGAAAAAACAAGGAGGAATCAGCAAATGGATAAACGTCTAACGGCACAAATCAAGGAATTTGCCCTCACGCTGGGCGCCGACTTAATCGGTTTTGCCAACATTGAACGATTCGCTTCCGCGCCGCCCAAGATGAGTCCGCAGGGCATACTGCCGTCGGCAAAGACGGTGATTGTCTGCGCCATGCACCACCCGGACGCCGCTATTGAACTGGAGGGCGGCGAACACGGGCTGAGCCATCAGATGGAATCATATAATGTCCAGATGGTGATGAATAACAAACTGGACAACCTTTCCTTTTCGATTGCCCGCTATCTCGACAATCTGGGCTATGCCACCGTTCCGATTGTATCAAGCAATATCTGGCGTTATAACACCTATAAAGAACTGACCGCCGTCTTCGCGCCCGACATGTCCCATATCTACGCGTCGGTATGCGCGGGACTGACCGAGATGGGCTGGAACGGCATCGCCCTCTCCCCTGAATACGGTCCGCGCAACCGCTTCGTTTCGGTTATCACCGACGCCGAACTCGAGCCGACACCCCTGCTGCCCGGCGGCACACTGTGCGACCGCTGCGGGGAATGTATACGCTGCTGTCCCACCGACGCCTTCCGCAAAGAGACAAACGGTGTAAAAACCCTGCGCATTGAAGACAGGGAACATATATTCTGCAATAAAAATCTGTGGCGCTGTTCCTGGGGCGAACATTTCGGTCTGGACCTCGACCTTCCCATCCCGGACAGAATCGATGAAAAGGTCATACTGGATACCATGAAAAAACAGGGCAGGCGCGGCGGCGAATACGGCGTCTGTCTCAAGGTATGCGTTCCCCCCGACCTGCGTTTCAAAGATGAGGGTTATACCCCTTATTATCGCCGCCGGCGCTATTTCGCTCCCGACGACGCCCCGGTCAGCCGTATTATATATGACAAAATGTGCGCCTTCGGCTGCCGGTATCTTGCCGACCGCATTACAATCATATCAAAAGAAAAGGCCCTCGGACTGGGCGTCGATATCGCTAAAAAGCTTAAGGAAGCCAAAACGCTTATACTGGTCAGCGCCAAAGCCGGCGGCGGAATGTCCTCTCTGCCCGACGCCGAAAAGTGGCGCACCGTCAAACCCGAAGGCGAAGCCCAAAGCATGGCCCTCTCCTTCGCGGCCTATGACATAGCGCGCATTGTCGAGCAGAGCGGCTACAGCGTGCTGCCCTGCATGACCTCAATCTCCTCCAAAGGCGCCTCTCTCGCCCCGTGGGAGGTTCGGCCCGGCGAAAGCGTTTACTATCAGGCGGTCGTCACCTCGGCCCCGCTTGAGGAACGGGATATGTACCTGACCTCCGACACCGAAGTCCCGGAAGATATTGATATTAAAGACAGGCTGTATGACGTCGCCCTTGAAAACGGCGCCGACATGATGGGTGTGGCCCCCGTATACCGCATCGAATCGCTAAGAGAGCAGCTCATGCCCCTAAAAGACGGAGAGCCCATCCTCAACGCCCGCGACAAAGGGCAGATCTTTATGGATTATGACCCCGCCGTTACGGAGGGCAGACGCGCGCTGCTTTCCCCTTCCCAATATACAAAGAGCGCGCGGAGCGTTATCGTACTGGGCACCCATTTCCCTGCCGCCGTCTCCGCCCGCGCCGGCAAAGAACCGGCGGAATCGGTCGGTCCTTATATCTTTTCCCAGTTTCAGGTGCTACGCGAGGCGGAGCGGGCGGGGCTGGAGGTAATAAAGACGCTGCGGCGCGCCGGTTATAACGCCTTTATGACCCACGACCTGCTGGGTATGGGCTCCTTTGTCGGCAGCCCGCGGGGTGAGTACAGCTCGCCCTTCGACGGTACCCTTGAGGCCGCCGCGGCGGGGCTGGGTCAGATTACATACAACGGCAGTCTGTTTACCCGGGAGTACGGCATCAACCAGCGCTTTATATGCATTGTCACCGACGCGCCGGTTGCCGCCGACACCGTTGAACCGAATGTCATCCAGCCCGCCGAGTGCGCCGATTGCGGCATATGTATCAAGGCCTGTCCCATGAGCGCCCTGGATTTCGACCGCCGCGTGACGCTGGACCTGGACGGCAACGGGTTCGACTATGTCCCCCTCGACACGGTTCCGTGCCAGTGGGCAAGCCGGTACGCCCTGACCAACCGGGACGGTTTCATGTTTCTGGGCTCCAAAGACGACCATATGCCCGAGGGCGACATCACCCCTGACACGCTGGCCGACACGCTGAAAAAGCGCGACCCCACCCTCAAACACCGCCCGGGCACCGCCGAACAGTGCGTCACCCAATGCCCGCTGAGTTATGAATACTGACTTCCGATAAAACAATAAAACAAGACCTAAAACAAAAATTTTAAGAAAACCGCTCCGGCATATGTCAAGCATTTTTGAAAATGTCCCAAAAAAGTTTACAGATAAGCACCGGACAGTCGGCGCAAATTATACCATAAACAATGAACTAAGCCTGTTGTATTAGTCAAGTGAAAAATCCAACCATA
>JAQVWU010000040.1 GCA_028709565.1 Eubacteriales bacterium | reverse complement strand
GTATTACAACCGAATCCTCCGTTCGGCCGCTGCCCGCGTCCTATACCGTTATAATAAATGCGCTGCGCGGTATCCAGGTAGCGGGTAAGTGAAGTGTTTATATAGAGCTGCATTGCGACAATAAAAGAATCGATAACAGCGCACGGTTCCGTCCATTCGGGTCTGCCGAACCAGTTGTAATTTTCATATCCGGCTGTCATGCCCTCAGTGATATATAAATCGAAAATCCGCTCGGCGGCTTTCAAATATGAATTGTTGCCTGTAATATTATAAATACGCAATATACCCCGGACCGCGGTCAGTGTCGCGTGGGTCTGCGCTTTAATGGCGGAAAGATCCATCTGTAAAAAACAGCGTATCATTTCTTCGGCCAAATCACCGATTTCATTGTCGCCAAGCAGCTCAAAAGCCGCGGAAATGCCGTCAATGGGTATAAACGCGCAGCCGGTGTCGGTTGAAATCTGCCATGCACCCGTTGTATCGGCGATATTTCCCGATTCCTTCCCGCCGCCGATACGCAGTTCAGGATTGACCGGATATAAGCTGTAATAATTCTTTGCCGGCATAAAAAGATTTCGGGCAATGTTATGTATCATTGATTTTACGCGGTCCTGACGCCTGAAACGGTAAAACTCGGTCAGCCCGCGCAAAAGCCAGCCGTGACCCGAAAGCTGCTGTTCGTTAAAAACGCCTTCGGGGAGGACTTCGCCCAGATATCCGCGTTCGTTCATGTGCTCCGGCAAAGCGGCAACGATTTCATCGAGATAGGACGGATGCCTGCCTGTTGACATACTCAGCATTGTCAGGGCAAGTATTGTCCTTCCCTCCCAGTCACCGGGCCAATCCTTGGATTGGTTGTCAAAAATACGGTCGGGGGAATATATGACGTCTTCAAGTCTGGCGGAAAGCTTTGCGCTGCGGACCGCCAGTTCACCGCGGGGATAAATATAAGAAAGCGAGGGTATATTCAAATCGATACCTCAAATAAAAGAATTATTAATCCTGCTGATTTATAAATTATACAACAGCTCTTTATATTTATCAAGTATATTTAAATAATTTACCAAAAAGATTTTAATGGTTTAAATCACAAATCCAGTATCTGGTATGCGTGTTTGGATAGGACGCGTTCATTCATCTCTATCCCGAAACCGTGCTTGCCTTCGGTAAGACTGTAATATCCGTCTGTGTATTTTATTGCGGTATCGCATAACGATTCGCGATAGAAATCCGAATCGATGTCTTTTTCGGTTGCCTCTACCCATGCGGCTCCGAGACCTATTGCAAGCTGCTGCCATGCCGTACATCCCGGTCCGATTAAACTGTCATCGCCTATCATCAGTGTGGAACCGTTGGCTTTAATTTTTTCTGCAAGCGTTATCGCGTCAAACACCGACCCCATCGTATCCGGATGTATATTATATATTTTGCTCATACCGGGAATCATGGTTCGAAGTGCCCTGCGGGCAGGCCGCATAGTATAATCCGAAATAAGCGGCAGAGGGTCTACAAATTTTTGCAGTTCAACCCAGTCACTGACAGACATTTCAGCCGGGTCTTCACAGGCGTCAAGCCCCGCCGTCTGCAGCATAATAAGCTGGATGCCCAGCTTTTCCAGTGAAAAATCCAGCGCGTCGGAATAACCGCAGTTTGCGTCACCTATTAAAAAACAATTTTCCCGCAGCGCAAGTGAACGCACCGCCGAAACAACAGCGCGGTCAATTTCCGTATTGCCGAATAGTTTTACTTTTATAAATCTGTCCCGATGAGTGGATATTGCGTCGGCGGTCATTTCCCGGACCTCATCCGGATCATTTGAAAAAATCACATATACACCCGGAACCGGTTTTCTTTCATTCAAAACGAGCAGCTCAACCGCGCTCCGCTCCATAAGCTTGCCCCGCAGGTCAATCAGAGCCAATTCGGCCATTTCCGTAAACGCATACTTCCATTTACCGAAGACGGAACGGATCAGAGAAAAGGATTCAGTTATGGTTTTCCCGCGGAGCTGTTCGAAGCAGCCCGCGGCGTCAAACAGATTCGTCTCCGGTTTATTGGTTGACAGAATACACTCACCCCAGCCGGTTTTTCCGCCGGAACCCAGTCTCAAAAATATATGCTGCCGGTTTTTCCAGGTTCCGAAGCTGAATTTCTGTTCAGCCGTAACATTGAACTTGTATATGCGAACGGTATCTATTATTTGTTTTGGCATAATATCTTTCCATGTTATATATCATATTTAATTTCTTTTTACCGGAACACTGCCCTGTCTTCCGGTTATTATCTCTCCGTTATCAAGATAGGGACATAACATGCCAGTTATATCCCTATATATCAATTATATCTTTATTATAAACCGCGTTTTATATATTTTGTATGCAGCGTTTCATGCGCCTTCTTGCTTCCGGGTTTTTCCAGGAATTTATCATACAGCATTTTCACCGCGCTGTTTTCATGAGATTTCCTGATTACATTTTTGGAGTCGGCAGAATAGAGAACGTCGGCTCTTTTTTCACGCAGATTCACCGTATTGCGTACCGAAGCGGGCTGTGTAGGCTGTCCGCCGCCGTTTATACATCCGCCGGGACATGCCATAATCTCAATCAGATCATAATGCTCTTTGCCCTCTCTGATCCTGGTAAGCAAACGCTTGGCGTTCGCTAACCCTGACGCGATTGCTACCCTTACTTCAATGTCTCCGAGTTTGTATGTTGCACGCTTAATACCGGCTGTACCTCTGACATCCTCGAAATCAACCCTCTCAAGGGGTTTGCCGAGAACCGTTTCAGCCGCGGTTCTCAGGGCGGCTTCCATAACTCCGCCGGTCGCGCCGAATATTTCGCCGGCTCCCGACCCTTCCATAAACGGAGCGTCAAAATCCTCATCGGCAAGAGATTTAAAATCAATGCCTGCTTTGTCAATCATTCTGCCCAGCTCCCGTGTCGTAATCGCAATGTCAACATCGGGTATTCCGGCTGCCGACTGATCTTCACGGGTAACCTCAAACTTCTTTGCGGTACACGGTATAGCGGATACGAACACTATATCTTTGGGGTCAAGTCCGTTTTTCTGAGCATAATAGGTTTTATAAATTGCTCCGAACATCTGCTGCGGAGATTTGCAAGTAGAAAGGTTGTCGGTAAATTCAGGAAAATAATGCTCGCAATATTTAACCCATCCCGGCGAACAGGAGGTAATCAAAGGCAGTTTGCCTCCGTTTGTCAGACGTTCGACGAATTCGTTTGCTTCCTCAACAATGGTCAGGTCAGCGGTAAAATTCATATTGTAAACGCCGTCAAAACCCAGTCTTTTAAGAGCGGCTACCATTTTTCCTTCTACTTCGGTTCCGGGTTCGTAACCGAAGCACTCACCAAGTGTTGCCCTGACCGAAGGAGCGGTGCAGATGGCAACATGTTTTTGCGGATCGGCCAGAGCGTCGAAAACCTCTTGCGTATCATCTTTCTCATAAAGAGCGCCTACGGGACAGGCAACAATACACTGTCCGCAGTTTACACATGAGGTATCGGCCAGGTCCATTTCGAACGCCGAACCGATATGTGTATCATATCCGCGGTCATTCGCGCCTATAACCCCGATGCCCTGGACGTTGCCGCATGCGGCAACACAGCGCCGGCAAAGTATACATTTACTGTTGTCCCGGATAATTGAAACCGAAGATTCGTCCTTCTTGGTTTCGGTTTCGTTTGATGTGAAATAATCTTCGTCTACGCCGTAATCATTACACAATTTCTGAAGTTCGCAGGACGTTGAGCGGATACATGAAAGACATTGTTTGTTATGATTGGAAAGCACAAGTTCCAGATTTATCTTTCTTGCCGCAAGAATATCAGACGTGTTGGTATATACCTCCATGCCTTCATTTACCATGGTAACACAGGAGGTTACCATCCCGCGCGCTCCCTTTACCTCTACAAGGCAAAGGCGGCACGCGCCGATGGCATTGATATCTTTCAGATAGCACAGTGTGGGAATATGGATATTAGCCATGCGTGCAGCTTCTAGTATGGTTGATGTTTTGGGAACCTGATATTCTCTGCCGTTTATTTTTATATTTACGTTATCCATTATATAAACAGTAACTCCTCTCTTATCTCTTGATGATAGCGCCAAATCTGCATTTTTCCATACACGCGCCGCACTTGATGCATTTGGCAGGGTCGATTACATATTTCTTTCTGATTTCACCGGATATGGCATCTGCAGGGCATACCCTTGCGCAGGCTGAGCAGCCCGTGCATTTGTCTTCGATTATTATATATCTGAGCAGGTTCTTGCATACTCCGGAGGGGCATCTCTTTTCCGTAATATGCGCGATGTATTCATCATTAAAATACCTGATTGTCGAAAGCACCGGGTTTGGCGCCGTCTGTCCCAATCCGCATAGCGATGCTCTTGAGATATAATTGCACAATTCCTGCAGCTTGTCGATATCCTTGAGTTCTCCGTTGCCTTCAATGATTTTATCCAGAATTTCCAGCAATCTGCGTGTGCCGATACGGCAGGGTGTGCATTTTCCGCAGGATTCATCGACGGTAAAATCCAAAAAGAAGCGCGCGATGTCAACCATACAGTTATCTTCATCCATAACGATAAGTCCGCCCGAACCCATCATTGACCCTATCGCCACTAAGGTGTCATATTCAATCGGTGTGTCTATCAGGGACGCGGGTATACATCCGCCGGAGGGGCCGCCGGTCTGAGCGGCTTTGAATTTTTTACCTTCGGGAATACCGCCGCCGATTTCTTCTACTACCTCCCGCAGGGTGGTACCCATCGGTATTTCCACAAGCCCCGTATTTGTGATTTTGCCGCCGAGGGCAAACACCTTGGTACCCTTGGATTTTTCGGTCCCCATTGATTTAAACCATTCAACCCCGTTTACGATTATCGGGGTTATGTTGGCATAGGTTTCTACGTTATTTAAAATCGTAGGTTTGCCGAACAAACCCTTGACAGCGGGAAAGGGCGGACGCAGACGGGGTTCACCCCTTTTTCCCTCTATGGAAGTCAGCAGCGCAGTCTCTTCACCGCAAACAAACGCGCCGGCGCCGAGACGCAGGGTTATATCGAAATTAAAGTCTGTTCCCAAAATTCCCTTACCTAACAAACCGTAGCTCTTGGCCTGTTCGATAGCGATTGTCAGACGTGAGATGGCGGTCGGATACTCGGCTCTTACATATATATATCCCTCATCGGCGCCGATGGCGTAACCGGCTATTGCCATTGCCTCGATTACCGCATGAGGATCGCCTTCAAGGATCGAACGGTCCATAAACGCGCCCGGATCGCCCTCGTCGGCATTACAGCAAACATATTTCTTGTCACTGACCGAAGCCGCCGCAAATCTCCATTTCAAACCTGTCGGGAATCCCGCGCCGCCTCTGCCGCGAAGACCGGAATCCAGTATGAATTGAATCAATTCCGCCGGTTCCATCCCGCTGATAACCTTATGAAGCGCCTGATAACCGTCCATCGCGATATATTCATCTATTTTTTCGGGATCGATAATACCGCAATTGCGCAGGGCGACCCGTTTTTGTTTTTTCATGAATTCGGTATCGTTTAATGAGGTTACATTTTCACCGTTAGCGGCGCCGATTGTATATTCCGAAACTATTTTACCGTCTTTTATATGTTCGGAAGATATTCTTTTTGCCTTATCGGCAGTCATGTTAACGTATGTTGTCCGTCTTCCGTCGTTATCATAGATTTCAACGATAGGTTCGTACTGGCAGATACCTATACAACCTGTCTGGGTTACCGTCACCGTATCAAGAAGTTTTGCCTTTTTCAACTCATCGTTGATTGCCGTAAGTATAGACTGCGCTCCTGCCGCGATTCCGCAGGTAGCCATTCCGACAACTACCCTTGTTTTTTGTCTGCCGCCGAGTGATATGTTATTTTTAGTTATATTTTTAATCTCGATAATATCGCTTATCGTTTTCATAGTATTTATACTGCCCTCCGCATCGGTCAATATTTTGTCATAATCGTGTCTATTTCGTCTGCCTTTACTCTGCCATAAACATCATTGTTTATAATAACGACCGGTGCGAGTCCGCATGCGCCTACGCAGCGTGTGGCATCCAGCGAATATTTGCCGTCCGGTGATGTTCCGCCGGTTTCTACACCGATTTTTTCTTTGATTTTATCAAGCACATCCTGTGAACCTTTTACGTAGCATGCTGTACCGAGACACACAGAGATTGAAACCTCTCCTTTAGGATTAAGCATAAACTGGGAGTAGAATGACACTATTCCGTAAATCTCCGCAAGCGAAACCCCTGTGTTATCGGCAATGATTTTCTGCACCTCAATCGGCAGATAACCGTATATCTCCTGCGCTTCCTGAAGTATCGGCATCATTGAGCCTTTTACTCCGCGATATTTTTCTATGACTGACAGCAGTATTTCTTCCTGCTCTGCAGTGCCCTGAAATGCGACTGTGGTCGGGTTCTTTTTCATTGTGTTCCATATCCTCCTATGTGGCTTTACGGCATTTTATATTGTACTCTATCTGTTATATTATATATTATATTTTCTTAAAAAGCTATACTTATGTGAAAAAATTTATCAACATTTCATATATCATGCGAATTTATGTGGATGTTAGTGTGAGCATTTAACACTTTAACAAATTTTCCCGTATGGTCGGTATATATTGGCTGTGAAAATAAACATTTTTTTCGGGCATTAAAAAAGCGCCTTTACAGCCTTCGATATCATGTCTATTAACGGTCTGTTAACGGCCGCTTCTGCTTTTGATTCGTATCAATGATTTTATACCGTCATTTAGCGCGTTTATAAACATATCCATATCCGACAGCGATTCGGTTCCGCACAGACTGACACGAATCGTACAATCAGCCTGCATTCTTGTCAAACCGTATGCAAGCAATACAGGGCTGATATGTCCGCTGCGGGATGCGCAGGCTGAACCGCCGGAAACGTATATACCGCGTTCAGATAAAAAACGCAGCATTGTTTCGCTTTTTATACGCGGAAGGGTAAGGCTGATAATATGCGGTATATATGTCTGCGGTATATTTACCGCGACTTCATCGGGCAGATTGGAAAGCAGGTGTTCCCGCGCCTTCGTAACCGCTTTTATATTATATTCCCCTTTTACCGCTTCTCCGAAGGCGGCAATGGCCGGTACGTTTTCGGTGCCTGCACGAAAGCCCGATTCCTGATCGCCGCCCAGTATTACAGGTTTTAGTTTCTTTGATTTGACGATATCCGGCGACACGTACAGCGCTCCGATTCCCTTAGGTGCGTGTATTTTATGACCGCTGACCGAAATCAAATCAGCACTGAGCGATTCCGGACTGAATTTAATCTTTTTAAATGCCTGAATGGCGTCCGTATGACATATTATATCCGGATTAATGGCTTTAACCGTCCTAAACGCGTTTTCCACATCATAAACAGCGCCGGTTTCATTATTCACAAGCATTATTGTTGCCAGTATTGTTTCACCGTTCACCGCGCCTGCAAGCATTTCCGTATCAATCCTGCCGTTTACGGTAGGTATGCGGATTATCTCGAAGTTATCCTGCTCGAGACGCGCAAGGGGAACCGTTACCGACGCATGCTGGCTGTCATCGGTTATTATTCTGTATCGTTTTCTGCCTGCTTTTGCGTATGCCGTTCCGAACACGGCAAGATTATTGGCTTCGGTACCGCTTCCGCAGAAAATCAAAATACCTGATTTTCGCTCATTTACTCCCATTGCCGCAAGTACATTTGAACGCGATTCCTCCGTGAGCCGTCCGGCGGCAAGTCCGGATTTATGTACAGAAGAGGGATTGCCCCAGACTTCTTCGGCGGCAATCCTCATTTTTTCAACCGCCGCGGGAGATACGGCCGTAGTCGCGCTGTTGTCAAGATATATCATGGCTTTTTGCTTATTTATTAAAGCTGAATGTTTCAAGTATTCTGTCAACTTCCTCTAAATGAGTATCAAAATTTTCCGGTATTGATGTATAAGTAAATATATACGCGATACCTCCGCGTATGCATATCACCTGCATGTATTTATATTTAACCTCGGTAACCGTCGCGGTATATACATATTTTTTCGCGTTGAAACCGTCAAAGAGCATGGAAACCGGATTCATACCGTCTTCGGCTGATGTGCTTTCATGTTCCATTTCCATGTCGGGAAATGTCGTGCGCATTTCGCCTTCGTATTTTTCCCAGTATTCGTCAATTGTCATATCGGAATTTTCGTTTTCCAGATTAAAGGCAATCATGGTAATATTTGAACGGTCCAGCGCACTTACATAAGCCGATACCACACCTGTCGAAATGTCTACCGTCCAACCGTCGGGAACAAACAGTGTATAATCAACCGCTTCCGTCGATGCTTTTTTCATTCCCTTGGGAATCCAATTATCCTGTTCGGCGCATGAAAACAATAAAATCGCAATCAAGCCAACAACCAACAGCACTGTTTTAATGCTTTTTTTATTATTTATATACATTTTTATTTTCCTGCAATCTTAAAATATCCGGTAATTTTACCGCTTTGGGTTGTCGGTTTTTTATGTGATTTGTCTTGTCAACCCTGCAACATAATTATACATAAAAAATCGACTTAAATCAACACATTTTTGTAAACATAAAATCAAACTTTATGCGAAAAATATCCGGGTTAAATCGATAAAAACCTCCCGAATTGACTTCAGTCTTTTCGGAAGGTTTCTTTTTATTTAATTATCAAGCCTGGGCTTCGAGACAAAACTTTAAGGCAACATCCGCTCCGGAAGCGGCATCGGCCGAATAAGCATCGGCTCCGATAGATGCACAGTAAGCATCGGTAATCGGCGCGCCGCCAATCATGATTTTAACCTTGTCGCGAATGCCTTCCGCAACGCAAAGATCAACAACATCCTTCATTGCGCCCATGGTTGTCGTTAACAGGGCCGAACAGCAGATAACCGTGCAATCCTGTTCTTTTGCTGTTTTCACGAACTGTTCCGGCGAAACGTCGACACCGAGATCGATTACCTCGATACCCTTGCCTTCCATCATCATTTTAACGAGATTTTTGCCTATATCATGAAGGTCGCCTTTAACCGTTCCGATGCAGATCCTTCCTGCGGGTTTAATGTCATCCGAAACAAGATGAGGTTTGAGCACCTCGACGCCGGACTTCATCGCGCGGGCCGCTATGAGCACTTCGGGAACATAAACTTCATTGACCTTAAATTTTTCGCCGATGACATTCATGCCGTCGAGTAAACCCTTATCAAGAATATCCTTTGCTTTGATACCCTCCTCGATTGCCTGCGAGACAAGTTCCTTTACTTCTTTAGCCTTGCCTGCCTGTAGTTTTTCGGAAATCTGATTTAAAATTGACATAAAAAGCTCCTTTAATTTAATACTTTTAATTATTTATATTTGTTATTTTGCTGCAATTTAAAAATACCGCTTCTGTTCACGAAATTTATTCGGTGTCAAACCTGTAATTTTCTTAAATACTTTATTGAAATAACTCTGATCGGAAAAGCCGACAAGTTCGGATACTTCGATGATGCTCAATTGTTCCGACAGCAGCAATATTTTGCTTTTTTCTATGCGAACGGAATTCAGAAAACCGTTAAAGCTGGTTTTCATTTCTTCTTTAAATATTCGGCTTAAATAAGACGGCGATAAATAAATATGATCGGCTACATCATTCAGTGATATTTTATGCATGTAATTGTTCCGGATATACGATACCGCCCTTGACAACAAATCAACATGTTTTACCTCCGCAAAACGAAATGTTTCTTCCGAAAATTTATTTAGTATTTCCGTTAAAGCGAAGCAAATATCCTCTATTGTATCAAGCTCAAAAAAATCGGTTATATATTGAAGATTAAACTGATAAATATTGTTCATATCCGCGCCGCCGTCCAGGGCTGCCCTTGATATAAGCACCGTCAGTTCCATCGCGCGTATTTTTATCGCGTTCAAATTATCCGCCGACGCGAAGAATATATGACCCAGTATTTCATTCATGTAACGGCGTGCGTCGGCGGCGTTGCCGGTTGTGATGGCGTATATGAGTTGTTTTTCCTTATCATACGGATAAGGTGTGAAGTTGTTTATACCGAGTATCATTCGGGCTTTAATGCTCTGGATATACTCGTTTATCTGTTTTTGCTGAAGCGCTTTTTGCGTTTTTTTGTTTCCGTGAAGCTGTCCGTTAAATTCATGGCTTCTTATATAACCTGCCATTACATACAGCATATCCGAGATGTCATTTATTTTTTCCGGCGCGAATATTTTCAGCTTATCGGTATATTCAATGAGTTTATCCGTTTTTTCTTTATTGGTGTCAAACGGTTCCCGCAGATCCGATGATATAAAATTTTCCCTGTCGGTTGCCATCATGGGTCCTGCCAGCAATACTAAATCACGATTATCAAACTCGGTGAGCGCGCAAATAAAAACAAGGCCGCCGGGGCAAAAATATATATAACGGTCCCCGAATCGTTCGGCTTGAAATATCGCGTTTTTATGCGCGGCTTTGCAGTCACATTCTGAAGACACCGGGCATTGTGTATTGCATGAACCTTCGCAGTAAATAATATCGGCGGAAGTATCGATTGCCGTACAGCCGCAATCGGTTATCCTGAAAAAACCCCCGATCAGCTTCTTAATATTGTCCGACAAAACCATTGGCAAATATACTCTCCGAATTATTTCTGACGCATTTACGATTATCATGCTGTCACCACATCATCAACTATCGGCGACGCTATCATTATATCATATAGAATTGCATTAAAGTTGTAATATATTATGAATTTTTGTACTTTTATAGCGTTCTGATAACTGTTATTTTATTGCGTACCGACGCAAATATTGTTACACATATTATTTACTTAACGGAACACATTATGTTTACGACGAAATTTTGCCGCCTGCGCATAACAACAGGCGGTCATGTTAAATATAAATGTATAATAAAAGGAAAATCAATTCATGAAAAAACACAATATCCGTATTTTCGGCAGAAATGCTCTACTGACGCTTCTTTTGGTTTTTTCGCTTGCAGCCGTTATATACAACTGTTCCATACCCGATATAATATCGGTATATAAAGGTGATGAAATAAGCGGATTTTCTCTGCCCTTTGTCTCTCTTGTTTACCGTGAACCATCGGTATTCGCTTCAACGCAGATAAATACCGATGTTTTAAATAACAATTCAAATTTAAAAGAATGCGTATTGTCGTGTGAAGCTCAGGCGGTTGCGTTCGGTATCATTCCGATTAAGAGCGTTGAGGTAAATGTATTTAACCGGGTTTCATTGTATCCGGGCGGAATGACCTTCGGAGTAAAATTATATACAGACGGTGTTATGCTGGTAGGGATTTCGGACATCGTTACCGATAACGGGAATGTGTGTCCCGCTTATGAGGCCGGACTTCGAATTAAAGATATAATAACAAAAATAAACGGCATTTCCGTAACTACCGCCGATAAAATAATCGAGCTTATCGGAAAGAGCGAGGGGGAACCGATACAGATAACCGTCAGACGCGCCGATACGGAACATACATTTACTTTGGAACCGGTATACTCATCCGAAGATACGGGATATAAAGCGGGTATATGGATACGTGACAGCGCGGCCGGTATAGGAACCGTTACCTATATTAATCCGGCCGACAATACCTTCGGGGGTTTGGGTCACGGTATTACCGATGTTGACACAGGCGAGCTGATGCCGCTGCTGCACGGCAGTGTGAGCGGTGTGTCGTTGAGCGGAATAATCAAGGGCAAAGAGGGTTCGCCCGGTGAGTTAATGGGATATTTTACAACAGCCAACAGCGGAGCGCTTCTGGGCAATACAAAATCGGGTGTGTATGGTTTTCTGACGGAACTGCCGGACAATATTGTCGGCAATCCGCTTCCGATTGCAATAAAAAACGAGATAACCGAAGGTGCGGCCGTTATCTACAGTACAGACGGAAAAGACGGGGTGACGACATACGACGTAATGATAACCGGCATAAATAAAAACGATTCCGATTACAAAAACTTCATAGTCGAAGTGGTCGATCCCGATTTAATCGAATTGACGGGAGGCATTGTTCAGGGTATGAGCGGAAGCCCCGTGATTCAAAACGGCCGTATAATCGGAGCGATTACGCATGTAATGATCAACGATCCCAAAAAAGGATTCGGGATATTTATTGAAAACATGCTGCGCAACATGCCTAAAACGACAGTTAAATAGGCAACAAATAAATCGAGCGGATGACGTATACATATACGGATATCCGTTCGTTCCGTATCATTCGGCATTAAAAAATGCATGCAATATTAAAAAAAATTTAACATGAACGGTAAAATATCACTAGACTATTTTTAATAAATAAGGTATAATATTCATTGAAAAATGATAAATGATAAATGATAAATGATAAATTATCGTGAGGTGTCTGTTAATGTCAAGAGAGAAAATCACCTGCGTGTTAAAAAGAGGCGGTGTTTTGGTGTCCGACGGCGCGTGGGGAACATTTTTATATAATAAAGGGCTCAAACCCGGTGAATGCCCGGAATTGTGGTGCGTAAATCGATATGACGATGTAACCGCAATAGCAAAAAGTTATATTGACGCGGGCGCCGATATGGTTCAGACAAACAGCTTCGGCGGAAACCGTTTCAAACTGCAATATTATAAAGCAGACGACAGAGTTGCTCAAATCAATGAAGCCGCCGCGAGGGCGTCACGTTTGGCCGCGGGTGAGAGATGGGTTCTGGCTTCCATAGGTCCGACGGGCAAGCTGCTCATTACCGAAGAGGTTACAGAAAATGAATTATACGACAGATCGGAAGAGCACAC
>JAQVWU010000039.1 GCA_028709565.1 Eubacteriales bacterium | reverse complement strand
GTCAAACTTATATTTTATTATTATTATTAATAATAATAAAATTTTATACCATATATGCAAAAAAAATAACCCATCCGTAAATGGGTTATTACAATTAAAGGTTGCAGACATCTCTCAAGTTCCCATCCCTCGCCGTCCTCACCTGCCAGCCCGACGCATATCACACTGACTCCGAGTGCGGACAGATTATTGGCGATTGTACCGGCTGCTCCCGGATACAGCGCACGGCGGGTGACCTGATAAGCGGTTTTACCCGTTTCCAGCGAAGGTTCGTCACGGCTGCTGTCGATATACAGGTATTTGTCCAGGCAAAAGTCACCTGCGACGGCAATTTTAATATCCCGTCCGTTTCTCAGAACCGAACATATGCGGTCCAAATCGAATTGCATCGGTTTATTTCACTTCCTTATATCTATATTTTTCTATATTTTTTATTTTTTTAAAATTTATATAGGGTAACCGAGTAAATTTTATATTTTTTGTTTTTATGTTTACATTCAGATGAAAACATGATAAAATAGACAAAATAGATAAAATATAAACAAATATGTGTCCGCGTCTATTATAACACGGTTCGCGGAACTTGGCAAGCGTTTTAATACGGGGTGTAAAATTATGTTAATAGGCGCTCTGGATATAGGCGGTACTAAGACAATAGCCGCGGTTGCCGAATATTTGCCGGACGGTGGTTTTTTAAAGGTGCTTGACATCATCGGAAAGGTCACATTTCCGACAGGCGCCCCCGTTTGCTCATTTCGCGTGGTCGCCTCCGAATGCGCGCGTATTATTGCGGGGATTCTCAAAGAAAAGAACCTGGACCCTTCTTTACTCGGGGCGATAGGCGTCAGCGCCCCGGGCATGGTGGACGCGGAGGGCAGGCTGATTTATTCACCGGTAACGGGATGGCGGGATGTGGATATCGCCGGCACTTTAAGAAACGTATGGAACGAGTATACGGACGCGCCGGAGCTGACCGTGAGGACAGACTGTGATGTGAACGCCTGCGCTCTGGCGGAGGTTTTAACATCGGGCAGCGGGGATATGCTCTGGGTGACGGTCAGCACCGGTATCGGCGGCGCATATGTCACCGGCGGCAAGGCAGTGACGGGTTATAACTCGGTAGCCGGAGAGATAGGGCATACAAAGGTGGAATATAACAATCCGAGAAAATGCTCCTGCGGTCAATACGGCTGCGCGGAAGCCCACGCGTCGGGAACCGCCGTTGGTAAAATCGTTGCCGAAACGGCTTCGTCGGACAGACAATGGGCAGCGCTGTTCAGGCAGAGGAATCTGCTGTTGGACGCGGAGGGCTGCGCGCTGCTGGCACGGGAGGGCGACAGTATCTCGGGCCGCATTATGAACAGCGCCGGCGATTATCTCGGAAGGGCGCTGGCAAATGCCGTAAATCTGCTCGACCCCGCTGTTGTTTATATCGGCGGAGGTATGTCCCGCTCCTTTGATCTGCTGGCGGCACCGATACGCCTGCGGATAGAAAGCGACGCGCTGTCTATACACCGGGATATTCCGGTGCTGCCGACGGCACTGGGTTATGAAGCGTCTCTGATGGGCGCTTTTGCGCTGGCTGCCGATAAAAACATATAAATACATATAAAACGGGAGATATATAAATGATTCGACAAATATCACAGAGCCTGAGCGAATACATGCACGCCTCCGCCGAAGCGGCAAAAAAGACCGATTTTGGCAA
The DNA here is from genome assembly GCA_028709565.1 of Eubacteriales bacterium. GTDB lineage: Bacteria > Bacillota > Clostridia > Oscillospirales > CAG-272 > JAQVWU01. Next base: position 11,171 of record JAQVWU010000039.1, on the reverse strand, counting down.
ACTTGCCGAAACGGTATCGCGCATAATCGCATGCCGTCAGCGCGGCGGCGTTGTATATACCGCCGGCAACGGGGGCAGCGCGGCTACCGCTTCCCATATGGCAAACGACCTTATCAAGGGCTGCCGGGTCGGCGGACGCAGCGGGGTGCGGGCGCATTGTTTATGCGACTCAACGGCGGTGCTTACCTGCCTCGCCAACGACTTTTCATATGAAGACGCGCTTGCCATTGCCTTTGGCACCCTTGCGAAAAAGGGTGACATGCTGGTTGTCTTCAGCGGGAGCGGCAATTCCGAAAATATCGTGCGCTGCGTATCGGCGGCAGGGGATATGGATATCGAAACGGTGGCATTCACAGGCAGGGACGGGGGCAGGCTGAAGGATATGTGCGATGTCAGCGTTATTGCCCCGTCGCATGTAATGGAAATAATCGAGGATATCCACATGATGCAGGAACATGCCATGGTAACCGAAATCAGGGGAAGGTTGTCCCGCATTTGGGACATCGAGGTGATCAGGCCTAAAAAAACACAGCCAACGGCCGCGTTGTTTGACTTTGACGGTACGGTCAGTTTGATACGCGAGGGGTGGCAGTCCGTTATGATACCTTACTTTACCGAGGTGCTGCTGGAAACACCCGGCGGGCAATCGGAAGGGGAAAAAGCCGCGGCGGCGTGCACGCGGGATTTTATCGATATGCTGACCGGCAAACAGACGATATTCCAGTGTGAAAGGCTGAACAGCGAGGTGATAAAACGCGGCGGAGAGCACAGGGATCCGTATTTATACAAAAAGGAATATCTGCGCCGGCTTGACGAGCGTATATCCCATCGGCTCAAAGGCCTGACCGAAGGCGATATAGCGCCGGAACAGCTGACGGTAGCGGGTTTCCGCGCATATGCCGAACAACTGCGCGCCCAAGGGATTAAATGCTATCTGGCAAGCGGTACCGATGAGGAAAATGTAATCATGGAAGCCGAACTGCTGGGGGTCGCCCGATTGTTTGACGGCGGCATATACGGCGCCCGCGACGAGATAAAGAGCTGTTCCAAGGAGATTGTTATCAAAAAAATCCTTAAGGAAAACAACATCAGCGGCGAGGATCTGATCTCCTTCGGTGACGGATATGTGGAAATCGAGCTTGTCGCCGACATCGGCGGTTATGCCGTGGGTGTTGCCGCGGACGAGGAATTCCTTATTGAAAAAGCAGCCGGATGTGTCCCTGCCGGTGAATGCAGGGTGGACGAATGGAAACGCGCCCGACTGATAAAAGGCGGCGCATCGGCGATTATCCCGGACTTTACCGGATATATTATGTAAAAGAGCAGCTAAAAAGCCATATAAAAAACAACTGTGGTAAACAACATGGGAGGTGCGGCAATGCCCTACAAACAGTTTGACCGTTCAAAACTCAACATCCTGCCCCTGGATATGCGCCGGCATGACCTTGACCTTAGCATATACGAACCGGCTGTACCATCGGAGGAAATAAAAAACAAGCCCCAAATCGCAGCGGTGGCGGCGGCAATGAAGGGGGCGGCAGAGAGTTCGGCGTCCTCGCTTATGATGTGCGGCGGACATGTTATCCGCTCGGGATGCGGACCCGATATCATCGGGATGATGCGCGCCGGATATGTCACCCATTACGCCACAAACGGCGCGGGGTCGATTCACGATTTTGAACTGTCTTTAATCGGCGCCACCTGCGAAAGCGTGGCGAAATATATCAGCGAAGGTCAGTTCGGACTGTGGCGGGAATCGGGGCTGATAAACGATATTCTGAAGCAGGGAGTCGCAGACCGGCTGGGTGCCGGAGAGGCAATCGGCCGTTATATTTGGGAGCAGTCGCTGCCCTACCGTGAACGCAGTATTCTGGGTATGGGCTATCATCTCGGTGTTCCCTGTACGGTGCATATCGGTATAGGCAGCGACATAGTACACGAGCATCCCAACTGTGACGGGGCGGTCCTGGGGGAAGCTTCTTATACCGATTTTCTCATATACACCGAAACGATAACCCGCCTTGAGAACGGGGCCTTTCTCAACTTCGGTTCGGCTGTCACCGGTCCGGAGGTTTATCTCAAAGCCATCGCCATGGCGCGCAACGTCGCGCGTCAGGAGGGCAGGCAGATTGCAAACTTTACGACGGCTGTCTTTGACCTGCTGGACCTGGAGGGCAGTGATTTTACTTCGACTCCACCGAAATCCGACCCGCGGTATTATTTCCGTCCGTGGAAGACCATACTGGCCCGGACGGTAGCGGACGGCGGAAAGAGTTATTATATCCGGGGCGAACATAAATATACAATTGCGGCACTGCGTGAACGGCTGGGACTGTAAAGCAGAAAATTATATATAATCTATAATCCGTAATCCATATAATGTTAAATTATTAAAAGAGGTGGAAAAGATGAATCAACCGAGACCGGAATACCCGCGTCCCCAGTTTGTCCGTGACACCTGGCTTTGTCTCAACGGCGAATGGGAATTTGAAATCGATCATGGCAAAAGCGGCAGAGAACGCAAGTTTTTTGAACGCGAGCGGCTGGACGGCAGGATAATTGTGCCCTTCTGTCCCGAAAGCGAACTGTCCGGAGTAAACAATAAAGACTTTATGGAATGCGTGTGGTATAAACGCAAAATCACATACCCCTGGAGCGGTTCTATGAAACCGGGTGACCGCACCGTGCTGCATATCGGGGCCTGCGATTACCTTTGCGAGGTTTATGTGAACGGCAAACCTGCGGGCAGACATATCGGAGGTTATACCGCATTTTCCTTTGACATCACCGATATGCTCTCCGAAGGCGAAAACGACATCACAATCCGCGCCGAAGACAACCTGCGCTCGGGCGCTCAGCCTCACGGCAAACAGTGTTCCGGCTATTATTCGGCAGGTTGTTCCTATACCCGTACAACCGGTATATGGCAGACGGTCTGGCTTGAAGCCCGTTCGGCGTCCTATATTAAAGAGACCAAATATATACCCGAACCCGGGAAAAACAGGCTTATCGTTGAGGCTTTCTGCGAAAACGCCCACGGTATGACCTTCGGCGCTTCGGTATCCTTCGGCGGGGAATTTATCGCCTCGGAATCATGTGTCATTCAGGGGGACGGCGCGCGGCTCATAATAGATTTAGACGATAATATACACCTCTGGGCGCCCGGTCATCCCGACCTATACGATTTACGGCTGTCTGTAACCGACGGCAGCATCGAAGCCGATTCGGTTGAGAGTTATTTTGCGATGCGTTCGGTCGCCTATGACCCGGCTAATCACCGTTTGCTGTTAAACGGCAAATCGATTTTTATGAGACTTGTGCTTGACCAGGGCTTTTATCCGGACGGTATCTGTACCGCGTCTTCCGACGGCGAACTTATAGCCGACATAAAGCGTGCGATGGATATGGGTTTCAACGGAGCGCGCCTTCATCAGAAGATATTCGAACCGCGTTTTCTGTATCACTGCGACCGTATGGGTTATATGGTGTGGGGAGAACACGGCAACTGGGGTCTCGATCTGGCTGGGGCTGCCGCGTGGCAGGGTTTTATCCCCGAATGGCTTGAAATGCTGCGCCGCGACTTCAACCATCCGTCAATAATAGGCTGGTGTCCGCTGAATGAAACTCAGCGGAATCAGAATCCCGTTCTGATAGAGACGATATACCATATTACAAAGGTATATGACACCACACGCCCGGTCATAGACTGTTCCGGCTGGTGTCATGTGATAACCGATATAGTCGACGCCCATGACTACAATCAGGACCCCGTGACATTCAAAGCCAATTTTGACCGTCTGATGCAGGGTGAAGCGGTCCGGGGCATCGCCGACTTTGTAAAAGAGATTCCGGCGGATTTATCCTTTGTCTCCGAATACGGCGGTATCTGGTGGCAGCCCGACAATCCCGACAAGGGCTGGGGTTATGGCAACCGCCCCGGTTCGGAAGAGGAGTTTATCGAACGCTACCGCGCTCTCACTGACGCGCTGCTGGATAACTCCATGTTGTGCGGTTTTTGCTATACGCAGCTCACCGATGTGGAGCAGGAGGTAAACGGGTTATACTATTATGACCGCCGTCCGAAGTTTGACCCTGCGGTTATCAAAGCGATTAACACAAGAAAAGCAGCCTGTGAAGATTAAATAATTTATTAAACAACGGAGGAAGTTCAGATGGAAGCAACAAAAGTAGCGGTTATCGGCTGCGGTACGATAGCCAATTCGGCGCATATCCCCAATTATATGGCTCTTCCCGAGGCGCAGATAAAATACTTCTGTGATATCATACCCGAGAGGGCGCAGACGGCCGTCGAGAAATACGGCTGCGGTACAGCCGTTACCGATTATCGTGATATTTTATCCGATCCCGAGGTCACCGCCGTTTCGGTATGTACCCCCAATAAAATGCATACACCCATAACAATCGACTTTCTGAACGCGGGTAAAAATGTGCTTTGCGAAAAGCCGGCGGCGCGGACCTATAAAGAAGCGCTCATGATGCAGGAAGCGCAGCATAAAAGCGGCAAGGTGCTCAATATAGGGGTTGTCAACCGTTTTAACACGGCGGTAAACGAAATAAAGAAGCTCATTGACGGCGGCGAACTCGGCGAAGTATATCATGTATACGTTTCCTTCCGCGCTCACCGTTCCATACCCGGGCTGGGCGGGGATTTCACGACAAAAGAAATAGCCGGTGGCGGCGTCCTCATCGACTGGGGCGTGCATTATCTTGATATAGTGATGTATTGCACCGGCGACCCGGCTCCGCTGACCGTATCGGGCAAATCATTCTGCCGTCTCGGCACCGATATGCCGAATTATGTATATAAAGGCATGTGGGCGGAAAACACGAAGAATCTCAACGGCACATATGACGTTGACGACTTTATCACCGGTTTTGTGCGCACAAAGGGTCCTACAATCTCATTAAACGGCGCGTGGGCTCAGAATATAGGTATCGGCGAAAGCTTTATTGACTTTTTGGGCACAAAGGCGGGTATAAGGCTGCAATACGGCGGTCGGTTTACCGTTTACGGAACCAAGAACGGTGAACTCATAGAGTATCAGCCCGAATATGAAATGTGCGACATGTTCAATAATGAAATTGCATCGTTTTTAAGGTGCATAAAGACGGGTGAAAAACTGCCCTCGCATATAGATACGGTTATTATCACCGCTAAACTTATGCAGGGACTGTACGATTCATCCGATTCCGGAAGCGAAATTATCTGTTAATAAAAAACCGGAGTAGCCCTGAACGGGTCCTCCGGTTTTTTATATATTTGCTATTTTTAATTTATTACGGTTTCGTCTCGCAACTTTCGGTTATCGTCCTGGCATCCGAACTGTCCGAACTGACGGCGCAGACCGCGTAACGACCGTGTCTGTTCAGGTAGGCTGTTTTGAGTTTTGGCAGCTGAGAACTGTTGTAGTCGGTAAACAGAATTATCTGTTCTTTTATAAAAGCATCGATTTTGAAAACCGCGTCTGCTGCCGCTTCCGGGTCGGAACACTGCACGGCAATCACAATTTCGGGTGTGGCTCCGCTGCCCGCGTAAACGACCGCGGAGTCTCCCCCGAAGGCGTATTTGAGAGCGACGGCCTGGTCATCAAGTCTTATCAGCTCATCATCAAAGGGAAGACCGGCGCTCAACTCCAGAGCGAGCCGCTCTATATCGATAACTACATTTTCGTTTTCCGCCGCTTCGCCGCCGCATGACAGGAGAGCGCATAAAATCATTATGACAGTGATTATTAAAGTCGTTTTTTTCATATATTTCTATTTCTGTTTCTCTGATTATCGTCCCGCCTCCGCCGTGTGCGTAAACAGATAGTCCATTATTGTATCGCAAGCCGCTTTGTTCAGGTGCACGCCGTCGCCCGACTGTCCCACCGGCAGGGAAAAAGAGTCGGCTGCCGTTATGGCCTGAGCGGTGTTTACAAAATATACATCAAGCCGCTGAGCCATATCGGAAAGCAGTATATTAAAGGCATGCAGCTGGTCGTTCTTTAACCGGTATCCGTTCTCGACTGCCGCCCTTTCCTCAACCGGGAGAACCGACTGAACGTAAATCGGCACATCCTCCGGCAATATATCGCGAAGCGCGTTTATAAAATATTCATAGCAGGCGATAAATGTTGTTCCCGACCACGAGTATTCGTTTACACCGAAGCTTATGTATATCTTTCCGAATGCCCGAGGATATTCTTTTACGGTACCAAGAACGGTACGGACAACCGGTGTATCACCGCTGGTGTCCTCGATAAATTCGGTCGTCAAAACGCTTTTAATATTCAGCGATACCCGCGCGTAACAATATTTGGAGATGCCGGTGAAATTGCAAAAACCCACCGTTCGCGAGTCGCCTATGAACAGGGCGTTTTTAAAATAAGATTTATCAACGGCAGGACTTTGCGGCAGCTGAGAGGCAAAGGTATATGACCATGTATCATCGTCGGGCTCCGCATTTTTGTCCGGTTCCTCGGTCCCGTCGGGTTGCGCGTTCTTGTCCGGTTCCTCGGTCCCGTCGGGTTGCGCGTTCTTGTCCGGTTCCTCGGTCCCGTCGGGTTGCGCGTTCTTGTCCGGTTCCTCGGTCCCGTCGGGTTGAGCGTTCTGGTCGGGTTCTTCGGTCTCGACGGGTTGAGTTGTCTCATCCGGTTCGGGCATGACGATACCGCCGTTTGGCAGGTCGGACGCTGACGCCTCCATGGGAGACGGGTGGGGCGAAGGCGGCAACAGATCCGATTTGTATGGTTTGAATGTATTGTAATCCCGTTTTGCCGTCAGATTGAGGGAGCCGGCAATAAAAGCTAATAATATTATAAATAATGTAAATGTAAAAATTCTGTAAATAAGTGAGGTACCGGTTCGCATCGGTATTTGCACCTGTCCTTTGGAATATATGTAAAGCCGGCAATCGCGCGGCGAAAATTGCGCTTGTAAAATTAGTATATCATAGAAAAAACGAAAAAGCAAATTAATTATATACAAATATTCCGGCATATTTTGTGCGTTATTGCGCGCTGCCGTAAAAAAATCGCTTGCAGCAACGGAATTTTGCGTTAATGAAATTTTTTGCTTTAATTATTAATAATATGTAAATTTTAATAACCGGGTATAGGTATGTCAGAAGCTGTGATTTTTAATATAGAGCGCGCCTCGCTGCATGACGGTCCGGGGGTGCGTACCGTTGTATATGTCAAGGGATGCAGCCTTAACTGCAAATGGTGTCATAATCCTGAGGGAATATCCCCTTTCCCGCAGTTATTGAGGTACGAGACGCGCTGCATAGGCTGCGGGCGATGCGCAGCGGTCTGTCCTGACCCTGCCCGCTGCAGTCAATGCGGCAAATGCGCCGCCGTTTGCCCCGCCGAAGCGCGATTGATGTGCGGCCGGACAATGACCTCCGACGAAGTTTTCGCCCATGTGTCGCGCGACAGACATTATTACGGAACGGACGGCGGGCTAACCCTCTCGGGCGGAGAATGTCTGACAAACCCGGATTTCTGTGCCGATCTGCTCCGCCGGTGCCGGGGGTCGGGTATACACACCGCAATCGAGAGCGCGCTGTTTGTACCCCGGGCAGCGGTTGATGCTGTATTGCCCTGGTGTGACCTGTTCATCGCAGATATGAAAATTGCCGACACGGAGGACCACCGCAGGTCGACCGGCGCGCCCAACACATTGATTAAAGCCAATCTTGAGTACCTGTTTGAATATGCCGTCAGGCATAAAGTACCCAAAATATGGATAAGAACCCCGCTTATACCGGGCGAGACCGACGGAGCGGAAAATCTCGCGGCGATTGAAGACTTTCTCGAACCGTGGAAGGACAGCGGTATAATCGAAAAACGGGAGATGCTCGAATACAACAACCTGGGTGAAGCGAAAAGAAGGGCGCTGGAATCCGGAACAGACAAGAGCTGACCTTTATGATGTATAACCAAAAGCAAGTAAAGCGGACGGAATTATATAATAAACAAACGGCTCACAGCAATCGGATGAATGTGAGCCGATGTTTTTCTGTTTTATCGCGCTTTGCTTTGTATCGTTTCGGATATTCAGATTTCGGTATGTTTTACACGGTCACGCTCTTCCGCCAGTTTTGCGTTGTTCCATTTGTCAAGCGCGCCGACAAGATAGCCGGTTATGCGGCGGATGCGTTCAAACGGTCCCTGTCCGTCATCCTCCCGGCGTCCGCAGCGGGGGCACTCGTTGCCGATAATTCCGTTGAAACCGCAGACGGGGTCCCGGTCAACCGGGTGGTTAATCGAACCGTATCCGATTCCGCTTTCCTTCATATGGCGGATTATCGACTCAAAGGCCTCAAGGTTGTTCAGCGGATCTCCGTCTAGCTCCACATAGGTAATATGGCCTCCGTTGGTAAGCTCGTGATAAGGCGCTTCGATGTTTATTTTTTCGTAATAAGAAATATTATGATATACCGGGACATGGAATGAGTTGGTATAATACTCCCGGTCGGTTACCCCCTCAATCTTTCCGAACTTTTCCCTGTCAAGGCGCACAAAGCGACCGGAAAGGCCCTCGGCGGGGGTGGCTATCAGCGAAAAATTCATCTTGTATTTTTCGGACATTTCATCGGTGCGGCGGCGCATGTGGGCGATAATCTCAAGGCCGAGATTTTGGGATTTCGCGCTTTCGCCGTGGTGTTTGCCTGTCAGCGCCTTGAGCGCTTCGGCAAGGCCTATAAATCCGACGGTAAGGGTTCCGTGCTTGAGAACCTCGCCTATTTCGTCGTCGGGACCCAGTTTATCCGAATTAAGCCAGATACCCTCTCCCATGAGAAACGGGAAGTTCCGTACTTTTTTACCCGCCTGAATTTTAAAACGCGCGAGCAGCTGTTCGATTACCAGGTCGATTTTTCGGTCAAGGTCTTCAAAGAATAAGTCGAGATTTCCCTTCGCGTTTATCGCGATTCGGGGCAGGTTGACCGAGGTGAAACTCAAATTGCCGCGTCCGCCGGTAGTCTGGCGGGAGGGGTCGTAAACATTGGCGAGAACCCGTGTACGGCAGCCCATGTATGCGACCTCGGTATCTAAGTCGCCTTCTTTATAAAACCCCTTGTTGAACGGGGCATCCAGAAACGAGAAGTTGGGAAAGAGCCGTTTGGCCGAGGTACGGAAGGCGAGTTTTAAAAGGTCATAATTAGGGTCGCCCGGATTATAATTTACCCCTTCTTTGATTTTAAATATCTGAATGGGGAATATTGGCGTTTCACCGTTGCCCAGACCCGCCTCGGTGGCGAGCAGAATATTGCGGATTACCATGCGTCCCTCAGGGGAGGTGTCGGTGCCGTAATTAATCGAACTGAAGGGGATTTGCGCACCCGCCCGCGAGTGCATGGTATTGAGGTTATGAATCAGCGCTTCCATTGCCTGGTAGGTGGCATGCTCAATTTCCTCGGCGCACCAGTGACGCAGAAAGTGTATTATCTCGTTTGATTTATCCGGACCGAAACGCGAGACCAGTTCATCGCTGAGCGCTGTCTCGAATTCGGGTGAATTTTGCAGCGAAGGGCGTTCGGGCAGCGAAAGCGCCAGCGTTTACATTTCCTCCGACAGAGCTGCCGGATCTCCGCCGCCGTTATAACAGATAAGATCGACCGCCTTGGCAAGGTTTTTCCTGAAGAGTTTCGCGTAGGTCTTTTTTATCCCCTCCGTCATTCCGTAATCAAAGTTGGGTATGCTTTGCCCGCCGTGCTGGTCATTTTGATTGGCTTGAATGGCAATACAGGCCAGCGCGGAATAACTTTGTATATCCTGAGGTTCCCGCAGGTGCCCATGACCGGTTGAAAATCCGTCTTTAAAAAGCCGCAGCAGGTCAATCTGGCAGCATGTGGTGGTCAGCGTATAGAAATCAAGGTCGTGAATGTGTATATCTCCGCTGCGGTGGGCGGCGGATATCTTAGGGTCGAGGACATATAACTCATAAAACTGCTTTGCGCCTTCGGAACCGTATTTGAGCATGGTTCCCATGGCGGTATCGCCGTCGATATTGGCGTTCTCACGTTTTACATCGACTTCGCTGGCCGCTTTGAAGGTCAGGTCCTCATATGTTTTCATAAGGCGCGTATTCATTTCGCGGATGCGTGTGCGTTCGGCGCGGTAGAGAATAAATTCTTTGGCGGTACGCGCGTGTCCGCGCTCGATGAGAACCGTTTCCACCATGTTTTGTATCTGTTCAACCTCGGGATACTGTCCTTCGGCTGTTTCCTCTTCAACACGCCGGGCAACCTCACAGGCAAGGTTCATAGCGCCGTTATAGTCCTGGACACCCACCGCCTGCTCGGCTTTAAAAATAGCGTTGGCTATTTTTTCGATATTAAAGGCGGCTTCTCTGCCGTCCCTTTTTATTATTTTGGTTATCATTAATATTCTCCCATGATTACGCTGCGCCGGCTGCGGTTTATTTGTATTTGGTTCGGCGCGGAAAACACTACATATTGTGTTTTGATTTTACTGCAACCCTATTATATAGTATTTACACCCCTTTGTCAATACATAGAGCCATAAAATATTAAACGAAAATACATGCCGGATTTTCACATAATAACTATAACTAATTATATACGCCGAAATTATAATTCCGACGTATAATAAACATAGGTCAATGAACAAAATATACGCTCACGCATAATATAATAACAGAAGCGGTGACCTACAACGCTTTACATTATAAAAGACCGGTATAATCCGGTTATACTTGAAGGGAGTTTATTATAATGGATTGTCTCTGCAACCTCTTTGACGATGAAAATATATGGTGTCTTATTATCATTTTGATAATTATATTCCTGTTCTGCACCTGCTGCGGTTAAAACCGCTTTTCAGATAAATAAGCTGCAGTTGTAACTGCAGCTTAATATATTTTCGTCAGAAATAAGCTTTTATGCGTATTTTTGTCGTTTTTTAGCGTCTTTAAATGTTGTCCGGTGATTGACAAAAGCGGATTTATGGTGTAAAATATTACGGTATTAAACTGTATTACCATTACGGTTTTATTTTTTTATTTATATATGACATGAGTGTCACAAGTGGTTTTAAAAAAACGGAATTGTCACAATAAGGTAATAGAAAATGTGATTTTTGTATCTGACACATAATTTGTCCGGATTTTCAAAAAAAAGAGGAATATTTCCTCGTATCTTTACG
>JAQVWU010000388.1 GCA_028709565.1 Eubacteriales bacterium | reverse complement strand
TCCGCGAATTTCTCGAGCCGTATTATACGGCGATTATATCCGGCGCGAAAAAACGCAAAAAAAACAGGATACATATCGAACTGGCGACCGACGGATATCTGCCTGCCGTGATTGACCGTTATCTGGCCATGGGATTCAACTGGTTTTCCCCGTTTGAGGCGGCCGCCGGCTGCGATGTGGTGGAAATCGGTCAGCGCTACCCCGAAATACTGATCAGCGGCGGTATCGACAAGCGGATTCTGGCGGACAGCCGCGACGCGATAGACCGCATGTGCGACCGTATATTTCCTCGTATGTTTGAGCGCGGCGGCTATTATCCCACCTGCGACCACGGCGTCCCCGAAGAAGTTCCGTTTAACAATTATCTCCATTACCGCAGTCGCTGCCTTGAATACAAATAGAGATATTATACGTTAAGGGGTATATTAATGAAACATATTAATCTGACCGCGCTTTTTCTGTTACTGTGCATTTTATCGGGCACGTTTATTGCATGTGTGGAACCCGATGCGCGTATTATAGCCGGAGCGGATTCCGATACCGCGGCGGCTCAAACCGATGAGGACGGCTATGAGAGTGTAATCGCCGGCTTTGAGCGGAACGATTACGGCGGTTATCAGTTCACGATTATTGACCGGTCCGAGTTATATGACGCATATTGGGCCACTTATGACATTTTCAGCGAAGGCCTAAACGGTGATCCCATCAATGACTCCGTTTATGAAAGAAACAGTATTCTGGAAGAAATGTACAATATTACAATCCTGGAAAAGCCGGATGGAGCGCCTGCCGCAACGGCGCAAAAAGCAATAATGGCGGGGGAGGATGTATACGACACGGTGACAGACGGTCTCGCGCAGCTCGGTTCCCTTGCGGGTGAAAATCTAACGATTGATTACAATAAAATTCCTGATATCGACTTGTCAAATGAATGGTGGGATCAAGCCATGATTGAGGAACTCTCGGTTTTGGACCGGCTGTATTTTATAACCGGCGATATCTCCGTTATGGACAATGAGGGTACCTGGTGCGTATTGTTTAATAAAAATTTGGCTGAGGAATATAATGTCGGGGATTTATACGCGCTGGTCGATGACGGCAAATGGACTATTGAGCGTATGCATCAGACAGCGAGTGATGTCGCTGCCGACCTGGACGGCGACGGTGTAATGACCATCGATGACCGGTGGGGACTGCTTACCGAAGCATTCAACACCTATGGTTTTTGGGTCGGCGGCGGTGATAAAATAGCCGATAAAGACGAAAATGACATCCCTTTTGTTACAATGTATAACGATCACAGCGTGTCTATGCTTGAAAAAGTTTTGGCGCTGCAGTTCGATACGGAGACAACATTCCCCTCCTCAAAAGCTCCCGGCTATGCGGCATTCAGCGATGTGTTTTCCCAGGGTAATGCCATGTACCTCTACTGTTCCATGCTCATGATAACAAACTTCCGGACCAGCGATACCGATTTCGGCATCCTGCCGGCGGCAAAATACGATGAGACTCAGAACCGATATTATAACACCTACAGCTTTGTTAATCTGACCGCCTATTCGATCCCCGTTGTCGCCGGCGATACGTCGCGTACCGGTGTTATACTGGAGACAATGGCGGCTATATCAAAATATAAACTTACGCCCGGGTATTACCATGTGAGCCTGAAAGGTAAATTCATACGCGATAACGAATCGGAAAAAATGCTGGATCTGATACTGGCAACCCGCAACTACGATATCGGCTCCGTCCTGAATTCGGGCGGCGCTCTGGATATGCTGATGAGCGCGGGGAATTCATTCGATTTTGCCTCCGCCTATGCCAAAAAAGAGGAGCAAATCGCAGCCGGTCTTGAGAAATTCGTCGGTTCAATACAGGCCAATTGAATATTAAACTCCGTCTGAATATCCGCCGCGCATGGAACATAAACCTGCGCGGAATTTATTTACTGTTTTATATTGATTTAGTAATTTATAATATGTTATAATATAATCAACGTTATTTAGTATTAATTCTGCATAATTTCAAATATTATATATTACGGACTTAATAATCCCCCGGAAGGAGAATCTTTGATGTTATATACACCGTTTGACCCTTTATATCTGATTCTGGTGCTGCCCGCCTTTATCTTTTCGCTCTGGGCGCAGGCTATGGTATCAGGCAGATTTAAAAAATATTCCGCTCAGCGAACGATAAACGGCGTAACCGGTGCTGACGCGGCGCGGCAGGTCATGGAGCGCGCCGGGGTGCATAATGTACAGATTGAAAGGGCGGCGGGCAACCTGTCCGACCACTATGACCCGAGGACCAATGTCATACGCCTGTCGGAAAATGTATATGATACGGCGTCGGTTGCCGCGGTGGGGGTCGCGGCGCATGAGGCGGGTCACGCGATACAGTATGCCTCCTCTTACGCCCCTATAAGACTGCGGGCTGCCATCATTCCGGTTACAAACATCGGCTCAAAGCTGTCGGTACCCCTTATTATTATAGGCATGCTACTGGAAATGACCGGCCTCATTAATATAGGTATCATACTTTTCGGTACCGTGGTGGTATTCCAGCTTATAACTCTCCCGGTTGAATTTAACGCGTCGCGCCGCGCCGTTTCGTCTTTAAGTCAAACCGGATTGCTAAACGACGATGAACTGTCGGGTTCAAAAAAGGTGTTGTCGGCTGCCGCCCTTACCTATATAGGAGCGCTGGCTGTTTCATTGGCTCAGCTCATAAGACTGCTCGCCGTATCCCGGCGCCGCCGTTGATGACAAAATCACCAAAACAATGTTGGAATTTTTTACATGATCATCGCGCATAAACTCTGTTAACTTCTCCGTGTTTATTGCAAACCGCTGCCTGTTATGATAAACTAAAGGCAGCGGTTTTTTCGGTTTATTTTACGGGGAAGACGTGTTTCAACAATTTAACGGAAATAACCAATTGCGAAAGTAACGAAAAATCCTTGGCAATAACAGGTATCAAGGACACAAAGCAGGCAAAAAGGTAAAAACAATAATTCAAAGCACTACAAAAGGGCACCGGTAAAAGCGGTGCAAGTAAAGATATACACTTATAAAGAAACTCAGGCTATTA
>JAQVWU010000387.1 GCA_028709565.1 Eubacteriales bacterium | reverse complement strand
TTTAGATAAACAATACATTATTTATTGCATTGTATCTAAATTTACAAATGGGGTCACTTTTGACACCCACAACAATAATACATGATATAATAAATCAGTGAATCAATATATATAAAACTGCATATACTCTTATTGTCTCGTAGAACGCGAGCGCTAAATAAAAAAAGTTCACTGAGTTGATTTTGTCATAGAGCGTGACAAAGGTAAAATAAAAAAAGCTCACCGAGAAGATGCCCCTGTTAAAGGGGCCTTCTTTATATTATTAAAAATCCACACTGCAACATATAATACACAATCGGCTTATTCATTATGATAAGCCCTTTTTTATTTAAGAATAGCCCTCATTTGGGCTTTTGGATTTACGGAATCCATATCTGATATTGGTTCTCTTATCACATGTCATCGAGGCGTACAACCGTGCCGGTGTCCCGGGAGCGGATGGCGGCGAAGACGGTGCGCATGGTCTCCAGGTTATCATCGCCGGAGGTTTCGGCGGGTTTGTTTTTCAGATAGCGGCCGGTCAGCGCTTCCAGGCAGCGGGGTATGGCGGCGAACACGTGCGCGCCGTGGATCTCCCAATCGTCATCGGGTATATAGGGCAGAACGGTCCGGGTGCGGGCGTCAAGGGTCCGGCTCTGACCGTCCGATTCAAAGGTGATTACGTTGTCATCGTCCAGCGTGATTACACCCTTCTCGCACTGGACAAATACTTTATAGTGAAACCGGTGCGCCAGACTGCACATCACGGGCACGCCGCTCTTCATTACCAGCAGCGACAGCGCCGTATCCTCGGCGCCGATGTCGGCGTATGACACGACAGGTCTGGAATAAACACTCTCGGCGTCTCCGAATAAATAACGCGTCACATCGAAGATATGGGGACCCATATCCCGCAGCGCCATATGGTCCATCCCCGCAAGGGAGGGCTGTTTTGATATTATGGCGCGGTCGGGGGATTTGAGCTGGATATGTGCATGCAGTACCCTGCCGAAGGCGCCGCCGTCCAGCGCCGCCTTCACCGGGGCAAACTGAGGCTGATAGCGGAAGTTTTCGTGCACCGCGAACCACACCCCCGCGCGGCGGCAGTTATCGGTCATGCGGCGGCAGGCTTCCAGGGAATACGCCATGGGCTTTTGGCAGATGACGTCCTTTTTATAGCGGGCGGCAAGGTTTACCAGCGGTTCGTGGGCTTCAACATCGGTGATGATGTCGGCTATATCGAAGGGCACACCCTCGAAGACCGCTTCCGGCGTATCGAACACCCGTTCAATACCGAAACGGGCGGCGGAACGCAGGGCTTTGCCGTGGGTTCGGTTCCACAGCGCCGTCACCTCCGCGCCCACCGACTGCCACGCGGGTATCTGAAACTGAGACCAGTAACCGGTGCCGAATACCGCCACCCTCAGCTTTCTGCGGCTCACGGGCAAAACCTCCCCCCAAGGGCGAACACCTCAACGGCTGTGCCCGCCAGCATCCGGTCCAGCTGCGGACCGTCCGGCAGCAGGATGGTGTATTTAGCCAGTTCCACGGGCAGATTCACGGCATGATCGGCGGAAAACATGATCTTCCGGGCGCCGACCGTCTTCAATGCCTTGTTCAGATTCAGGATACTGAGCCAGCTGGGTTCAAGATAGACATGCTCGAAGCGCCGCGCCAGCGACAGCGCCTGGGCAAAGAAGAGGTCGGTACCGGCATGAGCCAATATTATGGGTATGCTGTCAAAATCTCCGGCCACCCCCTCCAGCGCGCTGGGGTCGGCGAAGGGGATACCGGCGCCCGTGTGCACCATAACCGGCACGCCCAGCGCCGCGGCAACCTCAAAGACATGCCGTCCGTCGCATGAGCCGGGATGAGCGGCGTGGGCGACTGGGGTAAGCTTGAGACCCACAAAGCCCAGTTCCCGCACGCAGCGCTCATGCCAGAACAGCAATTCCTCTTCCGTTGATTCCTCATCAAACACCACATCATAGCCCAGATGCGCGTGGGCGTCCAGTATCGTCACTTTATTATATCCCCCTGTTGAATATTTCAGTTTCTTTATCTTTATAAATAAAAGGCCGGGACCGGCGTCAGCTATAATCCGCACGGAAACGCCGCAGATTGGCCATACCCCTAAAAAGCGTTTCTCGCTCGGTTCTTACGGTGCCGAGGCACCAGGTCTGAGCAGCGGCACCAGCCGTTTGGACAGCGCCGGGATTGCCGCGTCGGGCAGCGCTAACACAACAATGTCGGCGATCTTTACGGCATCCTCGGTAGCCATCGCCCTCAGACCCCGCTCTTCCAAAGCGGCGATACCCGGTCCGTCCTTTTCGCTGCAGACAAAGTCATAGCCGAACTGAATGAGATTGGGCGTGATTCTGCGGCCCATCTTGCCGCCTGCGCCCACCAGGACAATCAGCTTTTCCTTTGACATATTTTTCCCCTTTGATGATTTATATAATATAATAGCATTCACATGACGGCATTATTATATAATGCGCCCGGGATGTTTGTCAAGTGCCTTGGTGCCGGCTAGAAGTCCGGGATCTCCTCTACCTCCTCCCAGTGCTCCAGACCCTTCAGCCAGGAATACTTTTTTTGCGTGAATCCGCATTCGGTAAAACGCCGTACGGCTTTATCATAATGCAGCGCGATATCGCCGGTGTCGCCGCATTCCCTGTTCTTGAGTATCTTGAGTTCCGCATTATGGGCAACCTGTTCATACCTGCCGTTTTCATCCTTTCTGCGATAACCGCCCCCCGCCCCTTCCAGTTTTCGCAGGCTGAATATATTGCAGGCCAGATTGGTAATCGACCCCATGCCGCCCACCTCGTCACCGTCGGTAACCGAAGCAGTCTTTCGCGGGTGGACAACCACATGCACGTGAACGCCGTATTGTTTGGCGAATTTGCGCAGCCTTGCGACAAAATCCGCCTGAACCTGCAAGACCTCGCTGGCCTTTGCCCCGCCCGATACCGTCATGAGATTGTCTACGATAAACAGACGGCAATCATATTGCTTAAAGGCCCGGGTAAACTTTAAAAAGACGTTGTTATACTCATCGGTCCCGGCAATATCGTTGTCATACAGCCATATCTTTCGCCCGTACCAGCC
>JAQVWU010000038.1 GCA_028709565.1 Eubacteriales bacterium | reverse complement strand
TCACACAGAAATCTGTTATCGCGGCGCGATTTCATATGAATCAGGAAACCTTCCGAATCGTCATACATACCCGGCTGCAGACGGGGTTCGAGACCTGACATTGTCCAGCCTTGCAAACCGTCGGGACAGTCGCTGTAGGGAAAGGCGATGTTGCCGCAGATGATAAGTCTGCCCGAGTTGAGCACCTGCGGACCCTGATTCGGTACCACGGCAATACCTGTGTCCGAAGTGTCCGACCAGATCTCCCCGTCCCCGGTCGAGCGGCAGAGCAGGGTGGTGCCGGTATGTTTTACACCTATCGAAACGCAGCGGCCGTTTTCAATATTGTCATCGGTGTAGCCGTATATACCCGCGTAAGCGATAAGTCTGTTGTCCCCGGTATGAAATCCCGCCGCTGTGAGAACATGATTGCCCGGAACGGAATCAAACAGAATCCACGGCTTTTCCCATTTGACGCCGTCGCGCGAAACGGCGCACAACACCCGCTGTCCTATGTCGTCCTCATTGGTTTCGCCGTTGGACCAGGCAGCCCAGAACCGTCCGCCGAAGCGGCAGACAGAGGGGTGGTGACTGTAACTCCAGTCATTCATCGAAAGGGACGGCTCATATAATACGCTTGTAACCGGATCAAGCATTTTGCGGTCGTTAATACTGCCGTTATTGTTTATCATTATTTTCACTTTCCCCGTTAAAACCAATTAAAACGCTTAACCGCGTATTGATTTATACAGACCGTTCATTATATCAACCGATGCGGTTATTTTGGGCTCCAGAGCCGCTATTACGGAAGCCACGGTATTTGTCCGGGTCTTCATCATATTGCGCAGGTCTATCAATGCTCCGCCCAGTTCGTTCGTATATATAATGGAACCGTCGTTGTATAAGCTTTCATAGATTAATTTTAGCATCTCAACCGACGCTTCATTCTGCAGGTATTTATAGGACAGTGCCGTTTCATAATATGCCGGATACACATACTTATAACTCTCCGAAGCAAGGCATTCCAAAAACGCGCCCATCATATCCGATCTGTCGGTTGATACCGTTTTTGTTACCGCGAAGGCGGTCAGTTCGACCTGTACATAGGTTTTATATGTCCCCTGTTCGTCGTTGTATTTCGGCATGGGTACAATACTGTATTCATCTTCAAAATCACGCAGGTTGGTCTCTATGGCGCTCAAATGCATTGTAGCCATGGCGGTGCGGCTGTCGCTGAATATAGTCACAATGTCGGTATCACGCACGCCGTCATCACCGTGGGGTACAATATAGGAACCGGCGCAGTCATAATACAGCCTGAGCACTTTATCAACCGCGCCGGAAAGCCGCGATATATCCGGCTCGTATATATAATAATCATTTTCGTCCTTGTCAAGCATTTTGACATCTAAATTAACCCAATATGTATCGGATGACGTGCGGGCGCCGCCTGTAAAACCGAATAAATCCTCTTTGTCATACGCCCCGTTTCCGTTAAGATCGTCATAAATATCTTCAGCCAGTTTATACTGATATTCAATCGTCCAAACATCGCTGTTAACCGCGTCATTAAGATTATCAAGATTGTAAGAGTCAAAGAGGGCGTTATTGTAAACGGTTACATACATAAACCGATAAAGCGATATAGCGGGGGTTCCCGTGCATATATACTGAGCGCCGCCCACCGACATGACCTCGTTATACCCCTGCGCCCAATAGGATTTATCCAGATCAAGATAATCAAAACCACGCAGGTCGAGGAAAATATTTTCGGTGGCATAATATGCCGAAGCATATGTAGGACCAGCCATTATATCGTAAGCGCCGTCACCGGCCAAAACCGCGCTGCGGACGATATTAGGCACGTGATACTGGTTTCCCCCGTCCGCTTTCAGAATGACATTCATCTTTATATTAAGCCGCTGTTCAAGGGCAAGGTTTCTGTTGAAAACGGCATCGTTTACTATCTCGCCCGTCAGTTCTTCCGAATACAGTTCCGCGGTTGCTTCGGCGTAACCCCATCCGCATATGTTTACGACGTCCCCGTCACCGTTCAGCTCCGGTAATTCATCGACATACGGATCCGATGATGTTTCCGTGCTTGTTTTACCCGATGAGTCCGTTAAATCCGATGAATCTGATGAGTGTCCGGTGTCTCCGGTACAGCCGGCGGCCATGGTCATGAAAACCGTTAAAAGAACGGCGATGGTTTTTAAAATGTAATTCATACTTTTACGGTCCTGTTTTTTATATTTTATCTGTCTTTGATCATTGACTCTCTCACTTTGCATGAATATTAGCATATTATTAATATATTGTCAAGCAAATACCGCGGTGTTAAATAAAATAAATTGAGTATAAATCCGCGTCCAGCATGCGCACGGTCATAACGACCTCTTTACCGGAAAGCTTCGAAAGATGACCGTTGTCGAAGATTATCTGCCGGTCATCGGAGTCGCCGAAGTATTCAACGCTTTCAAGGGTTTCGCCCGTGACCGACCGCAGGGTAAAATAAATATAACCGCGCGCCGAGGTCGAAAGGTTTGCGCGCATTTCATTCCCGTTAAAGATAAAGGGTTTGGTGGTGATGGTTTTTTCGGTGCTGCCGGCGTACAGCGAAACGAATCCGTCCCGGCGTATGGTGTAGCGCCATAACCGCGACGGTACACCCATCCAGTGATTGTCAAAACAATAAAGGGACAGTTCGGGTGCTTCGCCTTCAACAGCGGAGGGGGTTTCGATAAGCCCGCGGGCCGGGTAGCAGTCGCCGTAAACCCAGTTCATACCGTTTTCCGGTCCGGGACGTATAAATGCCTCGTCATAGCGTTTGAAGTTGATTCCGTTCCGGGAAACCATAAACACGCAGTCGGTAACGGCAAGCCCGTAACGCGGATGAAGCTGCATGCGTTCAAGTCGTTTTTCCTTACCGCACAGTCCTTCAAAGCTGTTGTTCCATTCTCTTCGCTCGACATATCTTGTGGGAAAGCCTATGTACAGCTGCGGGGCGCGAACATACGGCGAAACGCAGTTTGTATACAAAGGGAAGTCCTCAGCTGCCCCGAAATCGAGCGGTTCGGGGTCGCTCCAGCGCTTGCCGTCAGCCGAGCATATATATCGTATATCGCGTATGCCGGAATTCCAGTCAGCGCCCTGAATGTTGTGAAAACCGCGTATATATCCGCGGTAAATACCCGCGGTTTCATCCCAGAACACGACATTGAGTGAGTCAAAATAGCCTTTTTCGGTGATAATGCCGCCCATGGTAAAGCGCAGTCCGTCGGGGCTTGTGAATATGCGCAGCGCGCCGCCGATTTTAGCGACCCCTTTATATCGTTGCGACCCGCAAACGGCGGGATTGTCGTCACGGAAGACCATAAAGTTATCAAAATTCGCCGTATTTTTATCCAATATGATATTATTGTCCCGGGATCCCTCCCATTCGCAGATACCGAGCGCAGGTTTGGTCCAAATCAGACCGTCGCGGCTCTCGGCATAACAGACGCGGATACCCGCTGTGGTATGTTCCTTCTTATCCGAGCTTATCATCTGCCATCCCAGATAATACATCCTGTAGATGCCGTTGTCATATATAATATTGTGGTAATCGCATCCGTCGCCCTCCCAGGGCGCGTCGTGTATCAGCGCGATATCGCGGCGTATCGGCCGGTGTATACGGAATTCGGCTGTGGTTTTTTTCGTATCGATGAGATAATCGTCAAAAAAACACTCCCGGTTATTTGATGAGATTTTAATCATACGTTTTCTCCTGCTGATAATTTGTTTTATTATAGTTTATTTTTCCAGCTGTGTCAATTGTTCAATCAGCGCGTCCAGTTTTGCTTCCGCGGCGGGTCCCTTTTCAGCCCACCAGGTGGCGTATGAAACCTTACGGTTTGAGAAGGTAGCCGCAATATTGTAAAGATTTGAATCAAGCTGTGAGTAGAAGAGCTTGCCGAACTCCATTACCGAACCTTCGACTAAAATATCTATCATTGCCGCCGAATCATTGTCACGGGTCAGTTTTCGGGTAAGCGCCACGTTATAATATTCCGGTACCGCCTTGTCATAATATTCGGCGTTGAGCGACTCAAGTATCAGAGCTGACATTTCGAAATCACGCACCACCAGCGGTATGGCTGAAATGTCGCAAAAACTGGATGTGTAGTAATGCTCCTGCTCTTCATTAAATTTGGGCAGCGGCAGTATACCGAAGTCGGTCGATTCACGCGCTGCGGGAATCTCAGCCAGATTCAATGTATAAATCATGAACAGTCCCCGTCCGTCAGAAAACATCGGAATCAGCTTGTCGGCAGGCGCGATTTCTTTGGTGCCGAAATAAAGGGTTTTATCGTCCCACAGATTCTGCAGTCTGTCCATGATGTCCACCGTCCGCTGCGGAGCGCCGGTAAGACGGGGTGCTCCGTCGCTGCCTATTTCGGTGATAAAACGTCCCATGCCGTAGGGCAGCGCGACGAAGGGCTCGGTTTGCGTGCCTATTATACCGTAGCGGTCGGCTTCGGTGTATTTGCCGTCGCCGTCAATATCGGAGCAGGCGGTAACCGCGTTTTCCATCATGCCGTCGTATGTCCATTTGCCATGTATAACCGTATCGTAAGGCGCAAAAAGCCCGAGAGCGTCGAATAGCTGTTTATTGAAGAAAACACACCAGGCCCGGCTTATCGTCTCCAGATTATATGAACCCGAGCATACATACAACCTGCCGTTTACCGTCAGATTGTCATTGACATTAGCATACCACCAGGGGGCTGTAAAGTCGATAACGGCGGGCAGACTGTTGAGGTCGGCAAAGACCCCTTCGAGTATATATCCCCCGACATACGCGGAGGCGGCGACAAACAGGTCGTAGACCATATCTCTGGCAATGACGCTGTTCTTGAGCCGCGTCTGTACCTCGGACATGCCTGCCATATAGCCGTTCACCACATCGTATTTAATTTCTATATTGTAATTGTAGGCGGTTGTGCCGTTCGCTTCGTATACGGCGTCCCGCACTATGTCGCCGTCAGCTTCCTCAACGGCATATTTGCCCTTCCACTGTTCGGCGGCAGCCAGGATTTTATACTCCGTTCCGCCAAAGTCGGCTTCACGCAGAATCGGCGTTTCGGATTCCGATGATGCGTCGACAGGTGTTGTTTCGCCGCCGGTCATATCCTCTGAAGAGCAGGATATGACAAAACACGCCGACGCAAACATAATCACCGGTATAATTAAATGCTTCGTCACTGAAAACTTCATCTCATTCTCTCCGAATTGGACTGTTAAAAAAACAATGGCCCGCACTTTAAATGCAGGCCGTTGCCGTTTCGGTCAGTTATGCTTATGTGTGCCGCCCGCAATTACCTGCTTGAATATATTCACCGTTTCAAGGGTATCTTCAAGTTCGGATTTAAGGCGCGCATTCTCCGCCTCAAGGGCTATAATGCGGGCTGACTCTATCTCCTCCCGCAGCCTGTGGTCGGATACTTCGGGTTCGGCTGGTTTGTCTGATGCTCTGCGTTTTTCCAGATCCCTCAGGGCGTTATCCAGAATATCGGAGTTTAAGTATTCGTTGAATTCGCCGCGTTTGACGTAATGGGTGTGGAGCAGCTCATGGGACTTGTAACTGCCCGGATATTCAAGGTATTCATCGTAGATTGATGTGATAAACGGGTTCTCATGCGACTTTCTGAGCACCTTTTCCTCGTCTTCTTTGTACAGGCCGCGCAGTCTTTTAAGTCTGACCTCCGGGTCCTGGGACCTTGGCTGTCCACCGCCTGTGATACAACCGCCGGGGCAGCCCATTACTTCAATAAAGTGATAGGGAGATTCGCCCTTTTCAATCTGCTCCATCAGTTCACCGGCGCCTTTGAGGCCGCTGGTCACGGCGACTTTGACGGTGACCCCGTCGAGGTAATCATAGGCTTCGACGGGATTCTCTATTTTTATCTCCGCGGTCTTGACCGTATCGAGTCCGACAATCGGCGTCACATGAAGTCCGTCAAAGGGCAGCTCGCGACCCGTTACCAGCTCGTAGACCGTTCTCAGCGCCGCTTCCATAACCCCACCGGTCACGCCGAAGATATCGGCGGCTCCCGTTGACATGCCCAGGGGATTGTCAAAGGGTTCGTCCTCCAGCCTGGCAAAATCGATTCCCGCCTCGTGAATCATCGATGCGAGTTCCCTTGTGGTAAGAACGGCGTCAACATTGGGTACACCGTTGTTCTGCATTTCCTCACGGACAATCTCAAACTTTTTTGCCGTACAGGGCATAACGGAAACGACATAGATATCATGCGGGTTTACATTGATTTTTTCGGCATAATATGATTTTATCAGGGCACCGAGCATTGTATGGGGGGATTTGCAGGTTGAAAGGTTGTCCAAAAATCGGGGATAGGCGTGTTCGATGTATTTAATCCAACCCGGGCTGCAGCTGGTAATCATGGGAAGGGTGGTTTTGTCTCCCTTTATAGCCTTTTCCAGCCGGTTTAGCAGTTCCGTCCCCTCTTCCATAATAGTCAGATCGGCGGCGAAGTTGGTGTCGAACACCTCGGAGAACCCGAGACCGCGCAGCGCCGCTACCATCTTGCCGGTCACCTGGGTGCCCGGTTCTAAGCCGAATTCCTCCCCCAGAGCGACTCTAACCGCAGGGGCGACCTGTACGATTACGCGCCGGCTCTCGTCGTTGAGCGCTGACCAGACCTTTTGTATTGAATCGGTTTCCTTAAGAGCACCTACCGGACAAACAACGGTACATTGACCGCAATAGGTACAGTCCACCGAATTCAGGGGCAGGTCCATCGCCGGACTGATTGTCGTATTGAATCCTCTGTGCTGGGCGTTCAGCACACCCGCACCCTGAATATCATTGCAGACGGTGACGCATCTGCGGCACAGAATGCATTTAGCCATGTCGCGCGTAATTGACACCGACGAATCGGGATAAAACTTTGAACGACTGCCCTCAAAGCGTGTTTCCTCAATGCCCAGCGTTCTGCCCAGTTCCTGCAGTTCGCAGCTGCGGTTGCGTTTGCAGCTCAGACAGTCCTTTGTATGGTCGGAAAGTAAGAGCTCATAGAGCACCTTGCGCGCTTTGCGGACCTTATCGGTATGGGTGTTGATCACCATACCCTCCCTGACCTCGGTTATGCACGAAGCCTGCAGCGTTTTAGCGCCCTTTACCTCCACTACACAGATGCGGCATGATCCGAATTGGTGAACATCCTCAAGATGGCATAAATTGGGAATGCTTATATGATTGGTTTTTGCCGCTTCCATTATGGTGCTGCCTTTTGCAACCGAAAGCGGTTTACCGTTGATTGTAATATTAATCATCACTTTACCTCTTATCGCAGTGCAGACACCGCATTGCTTCAGCCATAGCGTTTAATTTGTGATAACCCAGAACAACCTCATCGAAGCAGTTACGCCGACGCTCGGGCGGCAGCATTTCAAGCGGGAAGCGTTCGTGGGCGACAATTTCATCCTGATCGAATTTGTCGGGGATATCGATAGGTTTCCCTTTGTTAAGTTTGCCCTTGCCTCCGAGATATTTGTCGATGGAAACGGCGGCCTGCTTTCCGTCGGCGATAGCCTGAATAACCGTATCCGGTCCCCTGGCGACGTCACCACCGGCAAAAACACCTTCCATCGTGGTCATCATGGTTTCGTTGTCGATGACGAAGGTACCCCAGGGTGTCAGGCCGATTTCATCTTTTTTAATGAAGGGCAGGTCCGAATACTGGCTGACCGCCGGTATTACGGTATCCACATCGAGATAAAATGCCGAGTTTTCCTTCTGAACCGATATGCGCCTTCCGCCCTTGTCAAATTCGGCTAGCCTCATTTTTGCGCATTCGACCTTCGCGACCGAACCCTTCGGACCGGCAATAAAGCTTAGCGGGGCGACAAGTTCCATAATTTCCACGCCCTCCGCTATTGCTTCATGGATTTCGGAAACATAAGCGGGCATAACGTCAATCGTGCGGCGATATAATACGATTACCCTTTCGGCACCCAGCCTTAAAGCTGTACGGGCCGAGTCGATGGCGGTATTGCCTCCGCCGATAACGGCAACCGTTTTACCGAGCTTGACATTGCGATGCAGATTGACGTCTTTGAGGAAGTTAATGCCGTGCAGCACCCCGGGCAGGTTTTCGCCCGGTATATTGATTTTCTGAGGGAATTGCGTTCCGGTGGCGACGAACACGGCGTCATATTTTGCCTTGAGATCGCTGAAGCTGATGTCCTTGCCAACTTCACTGTTCAGTTTAATATTGACACCGGCCTGCTCGATGAGTGCGATTTCATGCTCCAGCACCTTTTTAGGCAGTCTGTATTCCGGAATGCCGATGGCCAGCACGCCGCCGGCGACCGGATGAGCTTCGAATACGTCAACGGTATAACCCAAACGGACAAGATAATAACCGCAGGTGAGTCCGGCGGCGCCGGCACCTATAACGGCCACGCTCTTGCCATTCTTTGAAAACACGACGTCTTCGTGAACGGGTGTTTCGTTTTTATGGGCGTAGTCGGCTACAAAACGCTTGAGTTCACAGATAGCTACGGCTTCGTCTACCGAACTGCGCCGGCATTTAAATTCGCAGGGATGGGTGCAGATGCGTCCGCAAACCGCGGGGAAGGGATTTTCCTGCCTGATAAGATTATACGCGTCGATAAAGCGGCCGTCCGCGACCAGAGCGAGATACCCCGGGATATTGATGTTTGAGGGGCAGGTATTTTCGCACGGTGAGATAAATAAATCCGAACAGATACCGGCGCGGCAGTGTTTGTCTTTGATATGTTCCTCAAATTCGTCACGGAAGTTGCGGATGGCGCTCAGAACGGGATTGGGCGCCGTCTGTCCCAGACCGCACATCGCCGTCTCCTGTATGGCGCTGCCGAGTTCCTCCAGCAGTTCGATATCTCCCTGCTGTCCCCGGCCCTGTGTAATCCGCTCGAGTATTTCAAGCATTCTCTTGGTCCCGATGCGGCACGAGACGCATTTACCGCAGGATTCATCCTGGATAAAATCCATAAAGAAACGCGCCGTGTCCACCATGCACGTATCCTCGTTCATCGCTATGAGACCGCCTGAACCCATAATGGCGCCGAGTCTTGTCAGCGATTCGTAATCGGTGGAGACATTAAGGTTGTCCGGCGTTACACAACCTCCCGAAGGACCGCCAATCTGGGCAGCTTTGAACTTCTTTCTGCTCTGCATGCCCCCGCCGATATTAAACAGGATGTCGCCCAGAGGCGTGCCGATGGGCACCTCGATAATGCCCGTATTGGTTATATTGCCCGCAAGCGAAAACACCTTGGTGCCCTTGGCGGAAGCGGTTCCGTATTGCGAGAACCATTCGCTGCCCTTTAGCATTATCGCCGGAACAGCGGCAAAGGTTTCGACGTTGTTTATAATAGTAGGTTTACCGAAGAGTCCCTTTTGAAAAGGGAAGGGAGGTTTCTGCCTGGGTTCTCCCCTGTCCCCTTCAATGGAAGACATGAGTGCCGTTTCCTCCCCGCAGACAAAGGCACCCGCGCCTATGCGGATTTCAATGTCAAAGGAGAAATCGGAACCGAAAAGGTTACTGCCCAACAATCCGCTCCCGCGCGCCTGTTCTATCGCCGCTGTCAGCCGTTCGACCGCTATGGGATATTCGGCTCTTACATAAACATAACCCGTATCCGCGCCGATGGCGTAAGCACCGATTATCATACCTTCTATTACGGTGTGCGGGTCGCCTTCAATGACGGTTCTGTCCATGAATGCTCCGGGGTCACCTTCATCGGCGTTGCAGACAAGAAACTTAAAATCGCCGACGGCATTGCGCCCCGATTCCCATTTTACACCCGTCGGGAATCCGGCGCCGCCCCGGCCTCTCAGACCGGACTTTTTAATTTCGTTGATTACGTCACTGCTGCTTTGCTCGAGGAGCGCCTGTGCGGCCGCCATGTATCCGTCTCTGGCTATGTAAGCGTCAAGACTGCCGTATTCCATCAGTCCGCAGTTTCTCAGGGCGATACGGACCTGTTCACGGAAAAAGTCGATATCATCTATCTTAGGTACATGCTGACGCAGAGAGTAATCGTAAAATGTATGTTCCGTTAATATTTTGCCTTCGACAATATGACTCCGTATTACATCCCGAGCCGATGCCGGAGTCAGATTTGTATAAAAGATTCTCTCGGGTAAAATCAATACAACGGGTCCTACCGCACATGTGCCCATACAACCGGTTTCATATACAATGACCTTATCCCGCAGATTATTTAAGGCAATTTCCTCATCAATAGCGTTTTTAACGTCGGCGCAATCGGAAGAAACGCATCCGGCACCGCTGCAAACCAATACCTGATATTTATACGCGGCAATACGTTCGATATAATTCTGTTTGATCTGTTTGAGATCGGCAATGTTTTTAATCTTTTCAGGACTCATTATTTTCACCTCCCGAATCTTAATATTTTGATAAGATGGATTCCAGTTTGTTAACATTTACCTGCTTATACACCGTGTCATCGATCATCATTGCCGGAGCGAGTCCGCATGCGCCGATGCACCGCGCAATTTCAAAGGTGAATTTTCCGTTCTCCGTTGTCTGACCGATTTGGATTTTTAACAATTCCTGCAGACGTTCCACAAGCTTTTTACCGCCCCTTACATAACACGCGGTACCGAGGCACACCCTTATAGTGTGTTCACCCCGCGGCACCGTTGAAAAGAAGGAGTAAAATGAGATGACTCCCGATACTTCGGAAAGAGGGATGTTCAATGAATGTGCGATTATTTTCTGCAGTTCAAGAGGCAGATAGCCGTAAATTTCCTGCGCAAGGTGGAGTATCTGAATCAGGCTGCCTTCCTTACCCTTGTAAAGGTCAATGATATTCGCAATTTCATCGAATTTTTGCTTTTGGTCTTTAGTGCAGTGTTCACATTTTGCGGGTTCGCTGTTCATGACTGACCTCCGAAAATTAAAAATTTCGCTCTTGCGATCAATGAAAAACTTGTAGAATAATCGCTGTAAATCGGTTAATATATGATTAACAACGGTATAACATCTTTAATTATAACAGTAATATCCGCCAATAATGTTAATAATGTGTTAACTATATATTGCCCGAGACCGGTAATAAAATATTTCTGATATATTAAGACGAAATAACGAACAAAGCTATGATATGATAACGAATTATAGATAATCAATATCGCATGTTTTTATATCGCAATATCACACAAGACGGTATATATTATCCGGGATTTGCGCCTCATATACCTGCGGATAACCGCTTTTATCCGAGGTAAAGACTACATAACGGCAATCGGGAGAGATGGCGGGAGGCACAAAGCCGGCGGCCGGGACAGGGGGGAGAGGTTGATTTCTGGTGTTGAACAGATCCGGTCCGCATAATTTATATAACTTTCCGTTTGTCATACGGGGATTAAAAAGATATATGCCCGCATCGGGTAAGCACGTGCAGGCTGCGGCTATCCTTCCGTCAGGGGAGCAGACCGACTGACAAGCCGCAAGATTGTTGACGCACCGGACCGAGCCGTTTTGGGTATTAATAGCGGTGATGCCGGTGTTATGACTGACCACCGCGAGTTCACCGGTTCCGGATATATACGCTATCTGCAATATCTGTCCTTTGCTTCTGTCCCGTATCAACAGTCTCCGTGTTTCGCAGCCGTCCCGTCTGATCTGCCAAACATCGCCGGTGAGGCTGTCAATCCAATAAATAATATTGCCGTCGGGCGAAAACTGTGTATGCGCATATTTATCAATCTGCATTATGGTTTCGGTTTTTTTGCATTCAGTATCGGTTATCGACAGATATATATCCTCATCGACGGTATATTTTACTGCCCAATAACGGTCTTCGGCGGACAGCGCCGTTGTTCCGGTTCCGGCGATAATCCCTCTGCCGTTCCTGAAAGCCGCGGCTTTAAAATCGACGATCAATTCGGTCCGGCAGGTTTCGATATGTACCCTGTAACCGCAGTCTTTATCGGTAAAATAGACATAATCACCGTTATGCGAGGGGTTGACCGACCATTCGTTGAGATTGTCTGCGTCGGTCAGCCGGCAGAGTTCGCCGGTCCTGCGTATCTCACAGAATATTTGAGGGCGGTTGTTTATATGCTCCGTGTAAAACAACCTGCGCATTGCGTTATCATAGGCATTGATCGGAAAATACGGATGATGATGAACGGCCGGCGTAAATGTCACTCTGCGTATTTCGGTGCCGGTATGCGGATCTCTGTACATAATGATTACCGTCACTTTCCTGTCTTTATGCGATGTACTTGGCGTTGATTTACAAATTTGATTCAAAACACAGACCTTATTTGTATTATATACCGTAAATCAATCGTTGTAAATAGTAATAACAGCTATAATTTGGAGTATAATGTAAGGCAATATGTATAAATAAAAACGCGGGCTTCCGTTTAATGAAGCCCGCGTATGCATGTTTTGTCTGTATATTATCCGTTATTGCCCGATTTGACCGTCCCACGCTTCCGGTATTTTACCTCTGTAAGCGGCAAGCAGGTCGTCCAGCAGTCGTTCGGGATAATCGCAGTGGGCGGCGATGGGGTCCATGAGCATGGCCTGAAGCGCGAGGTTTTTGTCGGCTGACACCGCAGCCTCCACGGCCAGTGCGTATTCTCTCCCCAACGCTTCGCATTTTGCGGCGATACCGTCGGGCAGTCTGCCTATCTTTTGGGGATGTAATCCGAAGGAATCGACAAACACGGGAACTTCGACAATAATGCCGTCCGAGATATTTTCTATATATCCGCGGTTTATGACATTGGCCATCTCGAGGGTGGTTTTCCCGGTGAGCAGGGAGCGGACAAAGTGCATCGCCGTTTCCCCCGACGGACCCTATTCCTCATAACCCATACGCCCGTCTTTTATTG
>JAQVWU010000386.1 GCA_028709565.1 Eubacteriales bacterium | reverse complement strand
CTCCAACGAATCGACCAAAGACGGCGCGGGATTTTATAACACCGGTCATCTGGAGATAGCCGGCGGTTCGGTGAACTACAACGAGTCGGACATGTCGGGGGGCGGCGCCGTTAATTTCGGAACCTTTCGCCTGTCCGGCGGCTCCTTCGGTTACAATAAAGCGGCATATCCCGGCAGGGGCATGCTGTGCCATCCGGGCGGCGCAATGATTTTCGCCGACGCCGTCTTCATCGGCGGTGATAACGACACAGCCCTGGTATCCGGCGCCCTTGTGACCCTGGAAGGACCCTTTACCTGCACCACCAAGATAACCCAGCTGACCCCCGTTGTCATTTCCGACGGTTTTGTCCTTGAAAATTATACAAAGGGACTCACGCTGCTGGAGAGCGCACAACCCCTGACCGATTATCTCCATCTCTTTGATGTCACCCCCGACTCGGAAGGGGGCGGGTGGAGGCTCAACGCCGACGGCAGGCTGGCTTCCGAGATACCGGGTATATGGTTCTGGGTGACCGTTTCAGCGGCGGCCCTCTTCATCGCGGCAGGCGTTATATTTGTGGTCAGAGCGCGCAAAACCAAAGGTTAACGATATAAAACTCGACTCAAATCCGGCAAGGAGCTTTGATGACAATAAAAAACAATTCAATAAAAAACAAGATAGTAAAAAAGCTTATAAAAATAGCGTCGGTTATACTTATCGCGGCGGCGCCGGCCCTTCCCCTTTCGGCGGATGAGCAGCCGGTGCCCACCGTCAGTGTCATGCCCGATATGTCCTTCTCGCTCCTCAGCGGTAAAATCGATATTATAGACAGTCTGGATACCGTATCCTCCCGGTGGCTGCCCATGGAAAACACGGCTTCGATAGAGGCGGCCGCCTCCTTTTCGAATTATCCCTTTGAACCGCTGGAGGGCAGGCGGTGCCTCACGGCGCTCAGCGACGATGCCGACGCCTCGGTATGGCGCTATATCAATTATGAGCCGGCCTCCCCCCTGGACCTGTCCGCATACAATACTTTTTTTTACGCGGTCAACGTCCCCCGCCTTTCCGGCGGCAGAACGCGGACCGCCCTCATGCTCTACTCCGCCGACGGCGCCGTCTTCACCGTGTCCGCCGACCTGACAACCGAGACATGGAACGGCGTTATCGCCGATATTTCCGATTTTGAGGAGCGATTCGAGATAAGCCGTGTCCGCATCGGCGTTCAGCATAATTACGGGCGGCAGGCCAATTATCCCTACAGCTTTCAGATAGACTGCCTTGCCGCTTCACCTGACCGCTATCTGGCCCGTTCCCTGCGTTTCATGTCGGGCAGTTATCTCGTTTACGGCGGCGAAAGCACTCTGTCCTATGATTACAACCCCATGAGAATGACCGTCTCGGTCGCGTCGATACTGGCTGCCGAGTGTTTTATCGAGGCCAGGCTTCCCTCATCGGACAGCTTCGCTGCGGCAAACAGCATACGCCTCAGACTCGCCAACGAATCATCCTGCACCTCGGTAACCATGGAGTACGCCACCCCGGACTCCCCCGTTTATGCCGGCAACAAACCTGTAACGGTAAACCTGGTCACGGGCAGGGATATCGCGGCATATTATTTTCCGATTCCCGACGGACCGGTAACACAGATTAAATTCAGCTTCAACGGCGCCGCCGAGGGGGACATACATATATACTCGATAACCCCCGCCGAATTTTACAGCCCCCTGCCCCCCGGTTATTCCGTCCTGTCTGACCACGGCAGCCTGACAACCTGCCGACTGACCGACGATGGAAAAAAAATACTGATTGCCGGCACCATGACCGAAGCCGGCGTTGCTCTGTATAAAAATCATGTAATCGAGCTCTATGAACTCAAACCCTGGCAGAGCAACGCATACATATTTGACGGCGAAGCGTCCCCCGTCATGTCGGCGGCGGTAGCCTCCCAGTTTTCCTTTGAGATAAACGCCGCCGATAATATCAATTCCCGGTTCGTCGCCGCCGTGAACGGCTAAAACCGCAATCAGCCCCTCATGATAGGCAGTCCGCGATATATAACAAATCCCGAGATAAAAGCTCCGGAGAAAACAACGGCAGACCACGCGGTCAAGGGCTTCATCGCGAGCACGCCCGTGTTGGCCGAAGCCGGCGTTTCGCTGACCGCCCTGAGGGTCAATCTGGGCGAATTGCCCGTCGCCGCCGGAGATTCGATTGCGTATGAATACGGGGGCAGCACCTATCACTTCAGTGCCGGTTATGTCGAATCGATGGACAGACAACTCAATGATCTGTATATCGCGGGCGTCTCGCCGATATTGGTATTCACCCTCGACGAGAGCGGAAAAAACGAACAGGCTGCCCCCCTTATCCATCCCGGCGCCGTCACCCGCACGCTCAACGACTCCTATGCCTTTAACACCGAAACGGCGGAGGGCACGGCATATCTGAGCGCCGTCAGTGATTTTCTGGTCCGAAGATACACAGGGAGGATTGCGGGCATTACGGTAGGAAACGCTATCGACAACGCTTATCTCAATTACAACATGGGTAAAAGAACAATCGCGGAATTCGCCGACAGTTATTGCCGCGCCTTCCGCGTTGTATACAATACGGCGCGCTCGGCCGACTCCGGCATACGCGTCTATATCTCAATCGGCAGCAGCTGGGACAAAAGTATGACCACCGACCCGGCGCTGAGCTATTGCGGACGTGATCTTATCGATATAATCGGCGAACAGCTGCGGCGCGAAGGCAATATCCCGTGGCATCTCGCCGCCGACCCGTATGATTTCGGGGTTATCTCGGTCGACACCCTCCCCTCCCTGTGCGCCTACCTCAGGCGGGAAGGACTGCTGTATGAAAATACGTCCCGCCGCGTCCTGCTGCTCTCTGCCAGCAGCGATTATTACGGTGACGGCAGGGACGCGCGGCAGCTGGCTGCCGAGTATATAGCGGCCTTTCTTACCGTGTCCTCCGACGCGTGTGCGGCCGTTGAAGGTTTTATCGTGAGGGACAATCCCGATTTCGCGTACGACGAGTTTGATTTTTATAAAATATTGCGATATATAGACACCGACCGCTCCTCCGAATATATCACCTTCGCATCCGGTGTGCTGGGCATCC
>JAQVWU010000385.1 GCA_028709565.1 Eubacteriales bacterium | reverse complement strand
TCTTCCGATCTGCATTCACAAACCGTATCAAAGTATTGTCCTCATCCAGCATGACCCAGGACAGTATCGCCCGTCTAAACATAAATAGCTGGAGAGCAACCACCATATAATATATAAAATTTACTATTACATATATCAGTGATGTAAGAATGATTAACTCCTTCTTCGTTTATGCGATTTTTGTTTTATTTTATTATGCGAATTATATCGAATCATATGAATCCATGCGGGGTGTTTGCTTTGATTGCTGCTCCTGGGACAGATCTACGTTGCTGGGTGTAATGACCCATGTGTTGTTGGCAACTTTTTTAATGTCGCCTTCTATGGTGTATACTACGCCGAGTAAAAAATCAATCATACGGCGGGCAGTTTCCTTGTTGGCGGCTTCCAGATTAAGAACTACGGTACGGTGGTTTATTAAATGATCCGCTATCTGATTTACATTTTCCCAACGATCCGGCCGTATCACCTTAAGCTCCAGCGAACTGCCGCTGAGAGCTACATTACCGCTGCCGCCGCCCGGATTCTGTCTGTGCTGCCCTTGCGAAGAATGGATTTGTTGCTGTGTCTGCTGTCCCTGCTGGTGATAATCATCCTCATCATATTCGGTATTTTCACCACCGTCAAAAACATATTCGTCATCGTAGTTTTCATCGATGTCGGTGGGGTTTACCAGATTTTTGAATCTATCCATGAGTCCCATTGTATACCTCCCAAAGCAAATCATTTATTTATTTTTTTCGGATAATTCTCAATGCAATTTTTCGACTGTCATCAATCTTTCATCAATCTTTCATCGATCTGACATCAATCGGTACGTTCACCGAATAACGCCGTGCCCGGCCTTATCATATTGGCACCGCATTCTATAGCGATGTCATAATTCGATGACATTCCCATAGATAATATAGGGTTATCTATATTATCTATTTTTTTTTGATAAAAGTCAATGAAAATTCGATAAGTTTCTTTAAAAAAAATGCGAATATCTTCTCTTTTTTCACAAAAGGGGCCGACCGTCATAATTCCCCTTATATTTATATTGTCAAACGGTAAAACAGATTCCATAAAATCAGGGTAAGTTTCCGGCATAATGCCGCCTTTATTGGGTTCCCTGCCGCTGTTTATTTCCACCAATACATCGGTGACACAATTTCTGATTTTGGATATACGGTCGATTTCTTTAGCTGCCTTATAACTGTCGAGGGACTGTATCAATGAAACACGTCCGATCAGTTTGCCGATTTTGTTTGTTTGAAGCGTACCTATATAATCGGCCGTCAAATGCTCCGTATCAAGTTTATCGTACTTTTTGAGCAGCTCGTTTACCCTGTTTTCACCTATTCTTTTAAGCCCCAGCCCCGCCGCGAAATTAATAATTTCAACGGGTACATTTTTGGTCGCCGCGCAAACCGTTATGTCATATGTTATGCCGTTTGCGCGCTTGATTTCATTTATGTTATCCTGCAACAATCGCCAGTTTTCGGCAACCGTCATACATCGCCGGTTTATATTATCCGGTGTGTTCGAGTTATCCGATAATTTGTCCGTCATAGTAATCCTTGCCCTTTGTTATTATCATTTCATTCAATCCCAGACGGTTTATATGATTTTTATTGGTTGCGTCCTTTTCCTCAACTATTAAATAACCGCTTTTTTCAAATAAAGGTTCAATTTCGCGAAATTTCACTACCGAACCGCTGAGTACATATACACCCTTTTTATCGTCTATCATTCTGACTGCCGTAACCGGAACACGGTAACCGCTGTAGGATGACTGCACTATTTCAACCGTCTGACGCCGTAAAAAATTAAAGCTTTCGGTTATAATACCGCTTTTAAATATCAATATCACCCTGTCGCTGTTCGGCTCGGTAATAATCCTGTACAGGACCGATTCTATATCTTTATCACCGCTGTACGGATATATAATATCATAGCTTTTTCCGGAAATGAAGTTATGCAGGGCATTTATGTCAACCTCACACGCCGTATACCAGAAATAATCTTCCGCGATTTTTCCTATGGCATACCCTCTCCTGCCTGCCGCGGTAATATCAAACGGTTCCGTTTCTGTCAAATCGGTAAAATCAGCCAACGTCATTATATCAACATCGACATTACTGAATGCGGTTTCATAGCCGTCAACCGTATTGTAGAAATAGCCCGAAACGCTTGTTGTTATGCTTTCCGCCGGACCGTCAAGGCCCGAAGTTATGGATGATCTTTGATTCTTCAGAGATTCTATCCTATCATTGAACCCGGAAACGGTTTTCACCACGATCTGACGCCGGTTCAGTAAGGTAAGCAATTCATCTTTCTTGCGCAACGCGTAATTGATATCCCCTTCTTCGGTCTTTTCACGTATAAGGGTATACAGATAATTTATACGCGAATCAATCGAAGCCGTGTCAGCCATTGCTATGGCGTCGGTAATATTGCTGTTTTCCAGCAAAACGATTTTATTGTCTATGTCAATAATCTGTTCGCGTATATCGCTCCCGCTGTATACCGACGCAACAACCTCGCCCATACCCACCTTGCTGCCGTTGACATAATTATAAGCGACGCTGCCGCCCGTTCCCGAATACAGCACCCGTTCGCGGCGGATTATATACGCGTCAAGTGTTATCATTTCGCGTTCTGTCACATACAGCGCCGCGGTTGTTTCGATTTTCGCGCCGAAACCACCAATAATCTGTATGATTATATAGATGATTATAAATAAAGATATCGCTGATGTTATTATATAAACGATTATATTTTTTAAATATTTAAAGTCCATTTTTATTATTGCCTAAACATAAGAAAATAACGATAGGGCCGATCTCTGTTTATTTCCGATCGGAACATGTTTATACTTAATCAGACTATTGTATCACAAAATTGTTAAACAGTTAATAGTTCCAGCGCATTGTTTACAATATTTTTAAATGTATGTTTTTTATTTACAATCAACGGTATCGCATAATCGCGTTTTCGAAACCATGTGAGCTGTCTTTTCGCATAATTACGAGTGGAAACCTTAATCTTGTCAACAGCTTCGTCCAGGGTAATGCAGCCGTCCAGATAAGCATTCAGTTCTTTATACCCTATAGCCTGAGCGGCTGT
>JAQVWU010000037.1 GCA_028709565.1 Eubacteriales bacterium | reverse complement strand
TATCGGGAAAACGTCCTACCGGGTTTAAAAAGCGGTTGTCGGTACGGTCATCGTTAACCTTTGACACCTCGCCCACGAGAACGCGCCCCGGTCCCTCTTCTCCCCGGAACTGATGGTATAAACCGCACTGCAGCGTGATGCTCTCGCCCGGAGTTAATCGTATTGTAGAACCGGCGCCGGTCATATATCTGCGTCCGTCGGAATTTACCGATACATCGGAGTCGGCAAGCAAACTGTCGGGTGTGGAATTATATAGGGTGATGAGCAGATTGCCGCCGCCGCGGTTGATAATGTCTTCCATTTTATTCGAATGATAATGAAACGGCGTCACCTGACCTTCGCCGACAATCATTATCTTTTCGGCATAGGGTTTTGCGTAAGTATTGTCATAATAATTGCCGTTTCGCAATGTAAATAAAAACAAACCGATTTTCATAAAATCACCGGAGCCGAAATCGGTTATATCCCAGCCAAGCATATTGTCGCGTATTTCTTTATATTCCGGATTCGCGAGATTTGCTTTCCATTCGGATGCGCTCCAATAGGCAAACGGAGGAAGCATGAAATTGTTTTCTTTAAAAAAGGCAACGGCATCACGTAAAATTTCGTTGATTTCGGAGCGTTTCATATTATCGCATTCCTTTCATTCCTTTTTATAATAACAGAATCCTTCCGGGCGGAAGGATTCTGTGTAAATGATGTCATCAATTTTATGCGGGTACCTCGGTCATTGCTATAAATTTGATGTATTCTATCTCAAAATCGCCCTCTGCTGAAAACGGGTCGAGTCTGAAGTTTGTGATTGTTCCAATCCATTCACTTGACATGCTTGTGTCGAGTTGAATAATATTCCAGTCGTTGTCGTCACCGTCATCGGCGCTCCAGTCAAGATATTCCTTTATCGACGCTTCTTCCGACCATCCGATTGTCTCGGTAGTGAAGAAAAATTGCATGTTGTAATCAGCCGAGTAATTCATATACTTGATTTCGACGATTTGAACGCTTTCCGCCGGGAAGACCGCGTCACCGCCGGTGTAGGGCATATGAGGGTCGCCGCCGTTGGATGTACCTTTCATAAGTCCGCCTTCAATACGCAGATTGTCAATGCCGTTGGCTGTAAAAGGAGCCTCTCCGTCTTCCATTTCAGCGAAATTGACTTCAAATACGGTCGTATATTCATAAACCTTGGGAGGTTCTGTTACGGCTTCTGTGGTTTCGGGAGCTTCTGTGGTTTCGGGGGCAGCGGTTGTCTCTTCAGTAACTTCGG
This sequence comes from Eubacteriales bacterium, assembly GCA_028709565.1. Taxonomy (GTDB): domain Bacteria; phylum Bacillota; class Clostridia; order Oscillospirales; family CAG-272; genus JAQVWU01. Next base: position 11,718 of record JAQVWU010000037.1, on the reverse strand, counting down.
CAGTTTCATCGGTTGCAGCGGTTGTTTCGGTATCGCCGCCGCCGGTATCATCGCCGCAGGCGGAAAAGACAAAGCTAAACAAGGAAAGAACAAGTAACATTGCTATGATTTTGGAAAATTTCATTTTGACCTCTTTGATAATTAATGATTTTGCAGATATGCCGGATTTATCGGATTTATTCTTTTACGGTTTTGGAAAGGAATTCTATATACTCATACTCGAAATCACCCTCCGCGCTGGATGGATCCAATCTGAAGTTGGTTATATTGCCCACCCATTCATCGCTGTAAGAAGTATCAATAGTAATTAGATTCCAGTCATTATCGTCTCCGTCATCGCCGCTCCAGTCAAGATATTCTTTATAAGAAGCGGGTTCTGACCATCCGACGGTCTCTGTTGTGAAGAAAAACTGAAAGTTGTAATCAATGGAATAATTTTTAAGTTTGATGCGGATTTCCTGGACCGATTCTGCCGGAAAGACTGCGTCACCGCCGGTATACGTTGTAAACGGGTCACCGCCGGTGCCTGTACCTTTCATGAGTCCGCCCTCTATTCGCAGGTTTTCGACCATGTTAACAGAGAACGGCGCGCTGCCGTCAGGCATAGAGGTAAAGTCAACCTTGAAAACAGTCGCATATTCATATTCAATGGGCGGTTCCGTTTCCTTTGGAGTCGTTTCCGGAGCTTTCGTAGTTTCGGGGGCATCGGTTACATCGGGAGGGGCGGTATCACCTTCAGCTGCCGTTGTTTCGGTGTCAGAACCCTCATCGGCGGCACAGCCGGGCATGATCATAAACAACATCGAAGCTATGAGCAATAGTACAAGAAATCTCTTTACCATAAGTATAATCATCCTTTCTTAAGATTATACTCATATAATATATCAAAAATCTTATGTTGTCAAGTATTTTGGTAAGTTATTTAATATATGTTAAGGTTTACGGCGTTTTTTGTTCTTTAAACCATGCAGATAATTACGATAACATATAAAAAATTTTATATAAGCCGTTCAAAGCAATCAGTTCGTCATGGGTACCTGATTCTACAATACGTCCCGATTGTAAAACGCAGATACAGTCGGAGTCTTTTATTGTAGACAATCTGTGCGCCACCGTTATCCGCGTAATATCCTTTGAAACAGCCGTGACGGCATTTTTTATATTCAACTCGGTCTCGGTATCAATATTAGCGGTGGCTTCATCCAATATAAACACCGACGGAGTGGTTATGGCGGCGCGTGTGAAAGAAATCAGCTGACGCTGGCCTGCAGAGAATGTTTTGCCCCGTTCGGCAACTTCGCTTCTGTATCGCAGCGGAAGCGAACGTATAAAAGTATCTGCACCGGTAACCTCAGCCGCCTGTTTAATTGTATCGATATCATATTCATCGTTTCCGAGGGTCACGTTTGACACTATGTCCCCGTTAAACAAAAACGGTTCCTGCTGTATAACGGCTATGTGATGACGAAGATGACGCAGGTTATAATCATATATATTTATTCCGTCCAGGAGTATTTCACCCTGACTGATTTCATAGAAACGGCATAAGAGCGAGATAATAGTACTTTTTCCCGAACCTGTTGCGCCCACAAAAGCCATGGAGCTGCCGGCTGCCGCATGAAACGACAATCCCCTTAATACATAGTGTTCCTTTTCATATGCAAACCATACATTTTTAAATTCAATTTCGCCTTTCGGAGGTTCGGTTATTTTTATTCCGGTTTCATAATCTTCCTCTTCATCCAGCTTCAGAATCGCGTAAATGCGTTCTCCGGAAATAAAGGCCGATTGGATCTGAGTGAATTGGTCAATCAGTGCGATAACAGGTTCAAAAAAACGTTTCAGATAAACGATAACAGCATATAATACACCGATTTCAATAACACCGCTGATTATCCTTTCCGCAAATATATACAGCAGAAACGCTGTCGCCACCGAATACAGCATATTCATATACGGATTTGAAAAGGTATGCAGCATTATCTGCCGTAATCCCAGTTTAAAATAACGCAGCGTTAAAACACCGAATTGTTCGTTTTTTTCTTTTTCCCTGCCGAATAATTTGATTGTGCCTATACCGTTAATGTTTTCAGCAAGAAATCCGTTAATACGCGCAAGCGCAGCCTTAGATCGAATGAAAGTGCGTTCAATAAACAGTTTATATAGAAACACGCTTATGATAATTATCGGAAATATCGGCAGAGTAGCGGCAGCGACTTCTGCCGACAGCAGAAACATTGCGGCGATTATGCCGACAATCAATATACCGTCCACAAATACGGAAATCATTATGACCGAAACGATTTCGCTCATGGCGTCAATATCATTGGTGAGGCGTGAGAATATACGGCCGCTTGAGTTATGATCGAAAAAAGACATATTAAGACGCTGTATTTTATCAAAGAGCTCGGTTCGCATTTTATGTATGATTTTTTGGCCGACGCGGGTAACGAGAATCTCCTGAAGATAACCCGTTACGGCACCGAGCAGCGCGGCTCCCAAATATGCTGCAGCGAGTATTACAAGAGCGGTGATATCACCGGAACGCGTGACCAAATGATTGTCTATGATCAGTTTGGTAAGGTACGGTCCCGCCAGGGCAGCCGCGTTGACTACCAGCGCAAGTATGAAGGACAACAGAATTGCAGGTATATAGGGTATGAAATAACCGAATAACCAGGATAACGGAAAGCTTCGTCCTCTATATTCTTCTTCTTTTAGTACGCGGTTATCCGTTGTTTTGTTACCAGAAGTCATAACTCTCCTCTCCGTGTTCACTCTGCATTTTAAACAGGTTATAATAATGACCGCGTTTGTTTAAAAGTTCCCCGTGAGTGCCGCGTTCGGTTATATGTCCGTTCTCAAGAAAAATAATTTCATCCGCGTCCGCGACGGTCGATATACGATGAGTTGTGATTATTTTTGTAATACCGGTATATTCATTGCGTATATTATCCAATATGCGTTTTTCAGTACCCGTGTCAACCGCCGACATACAATCGTCCAGCAATAATATTTTCGGCTTTTTTACCACTGCGCGGGCAATGGATATACGCTGCCGCTGCCCTCCCGAAAGTGTAACACCCCGTTCACCTACTTGCGCATTATATTTATCGGGAAAATCTTCTATATCATCGGCAAGGTCAGCCGTTCGTGCGGCTTGAATAATTTCGTCATCCGTAGCTCCGCTAAAAAAAGCGATGTTTTCAAAGACGGTATCGGAGAATATGAATCCGTCCTGGGTAACGCAACCCTCGGCTTTCTTCAAAACGTCAAGCGGTATGCGGTTTATATCATGGCCTCCGATGAAAACACATCCGTCCTCACACGAATAACGGCGGCTGAGTACATCAAGAAGCGCACTTTTTCCGCTGCCGGTTTTGCCCATAACACCGAGCGTTCCTCCGGATTTTACTTTAATATTTATATTGTGCAGGACGGTTTCATCTCCGGTATATGAAAAATTTAGATTTTCCACAACAATATCAGGTTCAATATCGGTTAATGTCATATCGGCTTTGGCATCATTTATGGAGGGTTCGTTACAAAATATCAGATCAAGGCGCTTCATCGAGGCTATGCCGCGCTGCCATATCTGAACGTTTCGGCTGATACGTACCATCGGCGCAGTCATTGTTCCGATATAGGTGTTAAATGTTATAAACATACCGACAGAGAGTTTGCCGTTAAAAACAAGCATGCCTCCGATTATAATAAAAATGCCGAGGGTAAGCGCGAAACCGATTCTTGAAACCGGTCCCAGCAGAGCCGAAACCTTAACCTGATTGACCTCAGCTTTATAGCGATTTTCCGACAGACGGCGGAATTCACCGGACTCGTAGTCTTCGCGTCCGTAAGATTTTATCTCCCGTATACCGTTTATATTTTCATCTACTTTATTTGACAACTCGGCATTCGCTTCCTGGATTTTTGTAAAATTTATAGCGATTTGCTTGCGTATTAAAATAAGAAACAATAATATCGGCGGTATTGCCGCAAATGCCGTTAAAGCCAAAGGCAGACTCATTTCCGAAACCATAATATACAGCGGCATAATCAGGGCAAGACCTATTTCAAACAGTGATGTTATGCCGAACGATAATGACATACGAATAGCCGAAACATCGCTTATGACGCGGGTGATTATATCGCCGGTCCGGTTTTGGTCAAAGAAGATTGAATCGAGCTTTACCAGATGACCGAAGACCGCTTCACGCAATAATTTTTCGTATCTTCTGCCGTTGCCCATCAAAAAATATCTCCAGACGAACCTGATAACAAACGCTGCTACCGCCGTTGCGATTAACAGAAACATATGATGTTTAATATTATCCAGGCTGTCGGATTTTAACGTAAACATATCTATTATCTGTCCTGTCAGGAGCGGTATATATGTATTCAAAACAGCTTCAACCGCAAGCAGGATAATACCCGGTATGAAAAAATAGAGACGCGATATGAATATTTTTATGACTATATCTTTGGTTTTTACAGATTTACCAGGTTCTTTACCCATTATTGTCGATACCTGCGAAGAAAAAGTCGAGCCCTTTATTGCCGTAATCCAACATATGATCGCCGTCAAAGACATTAAAACACAGATTATCTAAAGCCTGTGCGGCTTCATAATACGGTAACAGTCTTTCGTATTCATTTATCGCGGAGCGATAATCGAAAAGCATGTCTTTTTTTCCGGCTTCTATATATAACCTTCTCGGCGCGATTAATGCGGCGGTTTCAGCGTCAAGAAAGGTATTCGCCGCGTTAAACCATACCCAGTCATTACGATTATATGTAAGTCTGTCATTTAAAAAGCAGGATGAATAGGCGCTCTTAATACGCGTATCGGCGGCGGCGGTGACCATTGTATAAAATCCGCCGTAAGACAAACCTATCATGCCTATTTTATCGGCGTCTATATAGCTTTGAGCACAAAAGTAATCAATTGAACGCATAATACAAAAAATCTCAAGCGCGGTAATGCTTGAACCGAGTTGTTTTAGATCGTTATCGGCATCTTCACGATTATATTCGGCTGAAAAATTATTTTTGTCCCATAGGAGTAATTGCGGCGCAAACACAACGGCGTTTTTTTCCTGAACCCTTCTGGTCATATGGGTATAATTCGTATCGGTATAAAAATCAGAACATAATTCGGGTGTGCCGCCTCCTCCGTGCTGTGATATTACAAAAGGATATTTCATTGTATCGTCAAAATGTACAGGTAAAAATAAAATCCCGTAAAAGGTAAACCCTTCCGTTACTTCAATCAATATACGGTAGATTGTTCCCATATCGTCCCGTCCGATAAATTCCTTCGACGCTCCGGGCAGCGGCAGATCGGCGGAATATTCGGTGAGCGGTCTGCCGAGCATTTTATAGAATTCGCTGCGGTAATGTTCGCGGTCGGCTGCGAGCGATTGCGGGGTGATAAAGCCACCGCGTGATTTATCCGCTTCCGAACGCAGATTGTCTATATAACGGTTTACGGACACCGCATATATTTCACGATAAGCAATTGAATCGGACATTTCTTCGGCATACAGGTTTTTATCGTTGTAAATCATAATTATCTCCGATGTTTGTTTTTTAACAATATTATAACAGATTATTTTAAATCATGCAACATCACTTCGAGTCAATCAAACAGATAACCAGGATAAACAGACATACAGAATCCGGTGACTTTCTTGTTATTGTTCGTCTTCGAGCAGATTGACAACTGTTATAATATGACGATTGGTATCAATTTTTAAGGTCTTGATTTCATACGCGGATAAATCCGCATAATAATCAGCATCAGGCAGTGTCAGCGTTATGTTTCTGTCGGTTCCGGTATAATCACGTATGCGGACGATTATCCCGCTGCTGTCCTCGCAATGCTTGATTGCTGTAATACGAACTCCCTTTTCCCTGACAGACGCATAACTTTTAACGGGGGGCAGCGTACCTTCATGGTTGGCTTCCGCTATTACAATACACGGGTTGCAAAACAAATCCACCTCGGCTTCCGCATTCAGAAAGATTCGTATTTTCCCCTCATGAATACCCTGTTCCATAATCGGATAATCGTCGTTTAAATCTATGTCGCTTATCCGCAGATCACCGAAAATCGGACTGCGCAGCAGTGTGAGCCCGATGATTCCGTCATGCATGCCGTATGAAAAAACACTGTCGGTTATCAGCGTTATTTTATCGGTTTTCATCCATTTATGCATGGGCATATCCGCTTCGCCGCCTCCCCTTATAACGCTTCCGCCCGGAACCCCCGCTTCTAATGTATCGGACCCGTTGAGTTCGAGTTTGAAGACGGTGTGCGCTTCATTCCAGTTTATACGGTATTGCAAATCAAAATAATGTTCGTTTTTATAAAAGGTGTAATAAACTTCCGCTATTGAATCAGAAAACCTGCTGACACACTTAACGGTTGTGCGGTGGATTCCGCTTTCGGTAATCATCATCTTCTCCGGCTTAAAACATCCGGATTTTGCTCCGTAACCGTTGATATTGAAACACCATGTGTCGCCCGTATCGCTGTAACAGACCGGTGTGAGCATATTACAGCCGATGGTGCAATCTTTTATGTTATCGTAAACCGACAGCGCTCCGTCTTCTTTTGAAATATCGTAACGGTAATAACGTGTATTGATACAGGTCGGGTCCGCATTTTTATCTTCGATTCGTCTTGCTTCACCGCCGCTGCAAACCACTTTAAATGTTTTATATCCCATCGGAGGAATATCGGCTTTCCAGACGAATCTTGACCGGAAACCGGGAATAACACTGCGTTCCATGATGTTCTGCGCGGGATAACGGACGCCGTCAGAGTCCTCGAGCACTACAGCTCCGCTATACCATGGAAACTCATGCGCCCACTGTACTTCCGCTTCGATATAACCGTCGTAATTTCCGTCATTCAGATTCCATATGACAGCATTCCATGCGTTGTCAGGATTTTTGCCCGGCATACCAATATCTTTTGTAATTGATTGCAGGCAGAAATGAGTGATTTCGTTTGCCGTGGAAATCGCTCTGCCGTGCATGTCACGGGCATCAACGTAAGCCTGTTTTATTGAAGCGCCGCCCAGAATATCATGAAACTGATTGAACAATATATCCTTCCAGCATTGGGTTAGTTCATGACGGTTGTTGCGGCAGGCAAATACCGAGGCTCTTTCCGCGTTTAATACCGCGTATTCCGCTCTCGCGTTGTCCTTCTTAATCACTGTACAGTTTGAATATGGCCCAAAATCACCGGTTATCAATTCTTCCGATACAACAGAACGCGTGTCTGACTGCCTGCGGAAAACGTTTGCGACCGTGGAAAATTCCATGTCATCCGAATCCCGGATGTCTTGAATTGACCTTTTTGTCGGAGCGCCGCCATGATCGGTTACACCATATATCAGCATGATTTCCCCGTTTTTGTTTTTTGCAAGTGTGTCCGCTGCCTCACGCACATCCTGCATATAGCTGCAATCCGCTCTGTAGGCGAGAACGGTGCTTCCGTCCGGACTGCGCCACAGGAAACAAGAATCGTCAAGTTTGATATGCCTGTTTTCCGGGCGTGAAAAACAATAATACTTTATCCCGCTCTTGGACATAATCTGCGGCAGCACCGGACTGTGGCCAAAACTGTCGATATTGAATACGGTTTCGGCATACAGATTAAAATGTTCTTTGAGATATCGCTGACCGTATAAGCCCTGTCGTATATAGCTTTCTTCACAGGCAGCATAACAGTCAGCCTGTACCCACCATCCATCGGCAAGTTCCCATCGGCCGTCAGCGACAAGTTGTTTGATCTCCGCGAACATGCGGGGATCGGTATGTCGGATCCATTCAAAAACAGGCGGAGCGGCAAACGAATATATAAATCCGTCATATTCCCTCATACGTTCCAGTACCGAACCGAAGGTTGCGCGGACAGATGCCATCGCCTCGTCCCACGTCCATAACCATACAGGGTCAAAGTGCGTATTGCCTATCAAAAAATAATGATTCATATGTTTCGTCTCACTTTTTCGTTATTGTTGCATATTATATTATAATAATGAGTGTAAAAAATCAAGTCCCGGTGCCGGAATACGCTGAATGCAGTTCACACAAATAAAATGTTTTTATCCGGGGTATTGACAAATTTAAAAATCCATGTTACAATATCGTAAACCTATGACGGAGAGATAAAACTTACTGCGCATTTACAGAGAGCCGCGATGCTGAGAAGCGGTAATAGACGGGTAAGACAAATGGACTTCGGAGGGTGCAGTCAATGCTGCAACGTTTGTTCACGTTACAGAACGGGGAGTGTGATGGCACTCCGACGAAGCGGGCGTATTATATACGTCAACTAAGGTGGTACCGCAGATATTATATATCTGTCCTTAATTATTAAGGGCAGATTTTTTTATTTTAATCGCTGGTCGTCTCAATAACCATCAGTAAATACAGTAAAATCTTAATTTCAAAGGAGAGACGGAAATGAAAAAAACAAACATCCCCCATCGATTCTATCTTAAAGAAAATCAAATTCCATCCGCCTGGTATAATCTGCGCGCCGATATGCCCGAGCCGCCCGATCCGATGCTGAATCCCGCAACCTTAAAACCCGCTGTTTTTGGCGATTTGAAACCCGTATTTTGTGACGAACTGGTACGTCAGGAACTAGATGACACCACGAGATATTATGACATTCCGGGTGAAATAATAGACGTGTATAAGATATACCGCCCTTCACCGCTGGTACGCGCCTATAATCTTGAACGCGAGCTTGACACCCCCGCCAGCATTTATTTTAAATTCGAAGGCAACAATACCTCGGGCAGTCATAAGTTAAACACGTCGATTCCCCAGGCGTATTACGCCAAAAAGCAGGGAATCAGCGGTCTTACAACCGAAACCGGAGCGGGGCAGTGGGGAACCGCGCTGGCGGAAGCCTGTTCTTATTTCGGAATATCTCTTATAGTGTATATGGTAAAAGCTTCATATGAACAAAAACCCTTTCGCAAATCGATTATGAAAACATTCGGCGCCGAGGTGATAGCAAGCCCGTCGGATACTACCCGTGCGGGCAGGGAAATACTCGCCCAAAACCCCGGTACAGGGGGCAGCCTGGGCTGCGCAATTTCCGAAGCGGTGGAAAAAGCAGTCACATCCGAAAACTATCGTTATGTTTTGGGTTCCGTATTAAACCAGGTATTGCTTCATCAATCGGTAATCGGTCTTGAAGCCGAAACCGCCATGGCTGAACTCGGCGAATATCCGGATATAGTAATAGGCTGCGCGGGAGGCGGTTCGAATTTGGGGGGCTTGATTGCGCCTTTTATCCGTGACAAGATTCAGGGCAAATACAATCCGCGGATTATTGCCGTTGAACCGAAATCATGTCCTTCACTCACCCGCGGTAAATATGCTTATGATTATTGCGATACGGGTAAAATAACACCTTTGGCAAAAATGTATACCCTTGGCTGCAATTTCATTCCGTCATCTATACACGCCGGAGGACTCCGGTATCACGGTATGTCGCCGATTTTATCAAAGCTATACCATGACGGATATATGGAAGCTATAGCCGTTGAACAGACAAAAGTTTTTGAAGCGGCGGTAAATTTCGCGAGGCTGGAAACAATTCTGCCCGCTCCCGAATCGGCTCATGCGATATATGCCGCGGTCAGCGAGGCAATAAAATGCCGGGAAAGCGGGGAAGAAAAAACAATACTTTTCGGACTCACCGGAACAGGCTATTTCGATATGACCGCATATGAGCAGCATATGGAAAATAAAATTATCGATTTTACTCCGTCTGACGATGATTTAATGCGAGGCTTCTCCGGTCTGCCTAAAATATAAATGTTGACAATCAGGGCATTATATGCTATGTTTTTATTATGACCGGATTAACCGATAACCGATAACGGAATCCGGATATTATAAACAGTACCTATCGGCGAACGGAGGACAGAAAATGAAATTGGGAGCCTATTATTGGGATGGATGGTATGACCGTATTCCGCATTGGACAGACAGATTGTTGTCTGATTTTACCGAGCGGGAGCCGGTCTGGGGATGGTTGGGCAACACTGTTGTGAATATGGAACTTCAGATAGACTATGCGGCTGATGCGGGACTGTCATATTTTGCCTTTGACTGGTATTATCCCGAACACGGTCATATAAACCGTATGAACGAAGCGGTTGACCGCTATCTGGCGTCGCAAAACGCCGGACGCATGGAATTTTGTCTGCTTGTCGCCAATCACAGCGGCGGCTTTATATACCGTGATAAGTGGGACGATGCCTGCGATATGTTCATGCCGTATCTTACAGACAAAAACGCCCTTTGTGTAAACGGCTGTCCGGTGATTATATTCTTTTCGACAGGCGATTTGATACGCTGTCTCGGCGGCGCGGATGAGACAAAGATATGCCTTGACCGGCTTCGGGAGAGAATTCAAGCCGCAGGTTTTCCGGGCGTTTATGTCATAGGATGCGGCGGTCCGCCCAGAGATGATACGGGCGAAATTGTATTGTGTCCCGGCGCATGGCGGGATATGATCAATATGCTTGAAAGCTGCGGCCTTGATGCTGTTACGGGTTACAACTATCACCGGAATCATATAAAAAACGGCGATGAAATATCATATATATACCCATATGAAAAACTCGTGAACGATCATATAATCAGCCGGAACGCTATATCCGAATATTGCAGACTGCCGCAAATGCCTCTTATTATTGGCGGGTGGGACTGCAGACCCTGGGAAACTGTCTGGAAAGGACGTTCCGAGCCTCATCCCCGGTCGTGTTATTCACCGGACAGAACACCGACCGACGTGTATAATCATGTCCTGGAAACCGGCAAATGGATTGAAGCAAACAGCGGGAAGGTTCCCGATAAGCTGGCGATTGTATACGCGTGGAACGAGAACGGAGAGGGCGGATATATCGAACCGACGGTAGGAGACAGGGGAGCGATATTAAATGCCGTCAGGCGCGCTCTTGAGGATGTTAACAGATAAAAAATTAAAAAAACGTGCCGTATAACAGGCACGTTTTTGATTATATTCTGGATTTTTTCAGTTCGTTATATTTTTGTCTTCTCAATTCAAATGTTTCTTTTTGTTCATCCGTTTCCAGCAATAAGCCGGGCACCGGACTCGGCTTGCCCTGCTTATCGAGTGCCACATAGGTAAAAAAAGCCGATAAAGCTATTTTGACGGGGCAACTGCTTACAAGATCCTCAACCTTAACGGTTATTTTAACCTCCATGGATGTCCTTCCGACAAAGGCGACCTCAGCTTCGCAAACAACAAGCTGCCCGACGGTTATTGACTGATAAAAAACCAATTCATCTACTCTGACCGTTACGGCATTCATTTTGGCATGCCTCATCGCGGCAACTCCGCCGCATGTATCCATTATTTTCATGATTTCGCCTCCATGAACGACACCGGAAGGGTTTGCCTGATTAGGCAGCATAACCTCCGATAATATCGATTTAGACTGCGATATTGTTTTCATAAAGAATGAATACCTCCCGAATCACATAATATAACGGCTATTTATTATACCATGCTTTTATTGAAAAGACAATACATGTATCAAATAATTGTTTGGTCTTGACATAAGGCCGAAATTGCTGTATAATTTATATTGCAATAGGTATAATAAGGTATTTTACTCCGGGCACATAAGTTAGATAAAATTGATTTTTGCT
>JAQVWU010000384.1 GCA_028709565.1 Eubacteriales bacterium | reverse complement strand
TGTAGGTTATGAGGACCCGGAAATATACGCGGCCCGGCGCGGAGAGCTGTTTGACAGTATACGCCGGTGGAAGAGCGGGGTAAAGATTATATTCATGACCCCTAATATGCTGGCTACCTATGTCCACCCGGCGACCACCGACGATTATGTAAACCACGCGATGGCCGAGGGGAACGTATATGTTACCGAGAGCGGCATGCTCGATGTCTATATGGCAAGAGCGGCGGAGGTCTGCGCCGATTATGATATACCGGTATGCGACGCCTATGCCCGATGGAAGGAAATATACGCCGGGGGCGGCGATATCACCGAAATGCTCGCGTCATATGTGACCCATCCGACCCGGGAGATGCAGCGGCTGTTTGCCGATATGCTCGCCGAAACGATGCGCGAGTCCAATATTACGGACTGAACCGAATTGATTTTCAAATTGATTTTTATGTATTATAGCAATTGACAAAGTCTGAGATTTGTCATATAATATATTATTAAAAAATAACGGGAAACAATAGTCAATAATTAAAAAACCCGGACACCGGAGGTTGTAACACTTGCATTCCGAGAACAGAGATTATATTAAGGTTGTAAAATTCGGCGGCAGTTCGCTGGCCGACGCGGCGCAGTTTAAGAAGACGGCCGGCATTATTCTCGCCGATAAAAGCCGTCGGTATGTGATACCGTCAGCGCCGGGCAAACGCCGTCAGGGAGACAGCAAGGTTACCGATATGCTGTATGAATGTTATGACAGAGCGACGGGCGGCAGCGATTTCGAGGACCTTTTTGAGGAGATAGCCAACCGATACCGCGCGATAATAGAAGGGCTGGAACTGGATTATTCCCTTGAGGATGAATTTGCCCTCATAAAAAAGGCATTTATAACAAAGTCGGGACGCGATTTCGCCGCAAGCCGCGGTGAATATTTAAACGGGCTTGTTTTGGCAAAATACCTCGGCTTCGATTTCATCGACGCGGCGGAGGTGATATTTTTCGGTGAAAACGGGATTTTTGATGACGAATATACAAACAAGGTGCTGGGGAACCGGTTGAAACGGCATAAAAACGCGGTAATCCCCGGCTTTTACGGGTCCATGCCCAACGATACCATCAAGACCTTTTCAAGAGGCGGTTCGGATATTACCGGCTCCATTGTGGCGCGGGCGGTTCAGGCTGATATATACGAGAACTGGACCGATGTTCCGGGCTTTCTCATGGCCGATCCGCGCATTGTGGATAATCCAAAGGTCATAAAACACATAACATACAACGAACTGCGCGAGCTGTCCTATATGGGCGCTACGGTACTCCATATGGACGCCATCTTCCCGGTGCGGTTTGCCGGCATACCCATAAATATCCGCAATACAAACGACCCGGAGGCGGCGGGCACCATGATTGTCTCCGCCACCGGCGAAATACCGGAGAACCGCATCACCGGCATTTCCGGACGCAAGGGCTTCTGCGTAATTACAATAGAGAAGGACATGATGAACGCCGAGCTGGGTTTCGGCAGACGCGTACTGGAGGTACTGGAGAAACAGAACATATCTTTTGAGCACCTGCCGTCCGGAATAGATACCATGAGCGTGGTCATATCCGAAAGTGAGTTCAACGGCAAGCGCGATGCCGTTATCAACAACATCTGCGCCGCCGTTGAGCCCGAGACCATTTTTATCGAAGGTTCGCTGGCCCTCATCGCCGTTGTCGGGCGGGGAATGAAAAACGCCAAGGGGACGGCGGCTAAGGTTTTCCGCGCCATCGGGGACGCCGATATCAGCATACGCACAATCGACCAGGGATCGAGCGAACTGAGCATCATTATCGGGGTAAACGAAGCGGATTTTGAGAATGCCATGCGCGCGCTGTACAATGAGTTTATGGGATAAGCCGCTAAAAAAACAACCGTACGGAAATGACCGGACGGTTGTTTTTATTGTATGACGGGGATTAACGGGCGGTAATCAGTATCCCTTGGTTGGCGGAGAGGGGCACGGAATATGAGCCGTTTGCCAGCCGGGTTACCGGAACGCTGCCGCTGCCGCCGACGGCGGCCACGGCTCTGCCTTCGGGAAGGGTAAATACCACATTGCAGGTGCCGGGATTCTTTTCATGAGGGTCGCCGGCGGCGCAGATCATGAGGGCATATGCGTCATCTTCTGCCCGGGAAACCATCTGGCCGATCACGAGGGGCGCGCCGTTGTCCGATTTGACATCATGGAATACGCCGGTGTTCAGGGCCCGGACGGGGGTCTGGTTCACCTTTGCCATATCGGCATGACCGGTGAATCCTGTAAAGTGGGTGGAGACCCGGCGATACCGCATATATTCCTCCGCGATGCAGCGGATCTCGGCATTTACTTTTTTCAGCTTGTCATACTGCTCGGTTTTGTTTCCCTCTTTGTCTACAACCTGATTGTGCCACCAGCCGGCGGTGTAGCAGGCCCAGATGATGTTTTCAGCGCCGAAAGCCATGGCGGTATAGGCTTGGAAACGCAGGTTGTTCACACTCATCCATTCGGCTTCACGGTTGGAGTTGACCTGGAGCACGATCCACATGCTGCGTCCGGTCTTAAGACAGGCGTCGGCAACCACCCGGAGATTTTCGTAATGCCGGGTCACGTCGATGGAGTACAGATAGAAATCGTAGCATATATAGTCGGAGGCTACGCATTCGCAATAACGGGCAATGTGTTCGTCATAGGTGGAGGTGCCCAGCTGGTTTACCGTTTCAAGGGCGTTATTCTGGGACACGGAGGCGTAATTGGGGTACAGGTTCAGGTAGGCAAACTGGTTGGGGAACAGCTGTTCCACCCTGTTCATGACCTTGCCGTAGTGGGGGAAGTCCAGCGCGGAGGGTTCGTCCCCTGTGTCGATACCCCAGATGGCGGGATGATCAGCAAAGACCGCGGCGGCCTCGTCATATTTTTCCAGCGGATTGGTTTCCGCCATTTTTCCGGCATTGTGTCCGTCGCCGCCCCACCAGCCCGGTACGATCCCGGAAACGATGGCACCGACGCCGTATTTTTCAAACAGGTCCAGCGCCGGACGGTCGTTGCTCATGCCGACTACGAATTCCACGCCGGCGGCAGCCAGATCTTTAATATGCTGTTCGGATCGG
>JAQVWU010000383.1 GCA_028709565.1 Eubacteriales bacterium | reverse complement strand
TTTATTAAAAAGGCTTACGAAATGCTGTTTGAAACGCGGCGGTTAAATTATATCCTGTATGTAAATCAAAGCCATTTCTTATTATTCCTTATTATACCATAGTATGACTGAGGAAAATGACAACACTGAATATAAATTATTAACACAAATTAAATAAACGTCATTGTTGACATCGGCGCCGGTCGGATGTATACTGTATATTATAGTCCATAATCTTTAATCCATAATCTGTAAAACATATACAGTATATGATTATCAACAGTCAACAGGAGGGCATATATGCGTACCGTGAATTTTTTCGGACATGAAATCACCCGCCTCATTGTAGGCGACAATCCCTTCAACGGGCACTCCTATATCGAGGATGTGATTCCGGGCAGCGAAATGAAGGCTTATTACCGCGAAGCCAACCGCTATTATGAGGCGCTCTTTGAGATTGAACGCTGCGGCTACAACTGTATGCTGCCGCTGGCCATGCCTGAGGTGGTGGATGTGCTGCTCGAGTATCGCCGGGACGGCGGAAAGCTTGACTTTATCTTTCAGCCCTATGTGCCGGAGGAGACGGCGACGAATATCGAGCGCATGGCGTCGGTCGGACCGATTGGCGTTTATCATCAGGGGACCACCACCGATTTTCTGTATGAAAACGGGCAGACCGATAAAATCAAAGAAAATCTGGCCATGTACCGTTCCATGGGTATTCCGGTGGGGCTGGGCACCCACCGACCCGATGTCATCGAACTCTCGGAGGAGGAGGGCTGGGACGTGGACTTTTACGCCGCCTGTCTGCAGAACGCGCGCCGCGGACGGGAGGGAAGGGCCAGCGGGTTTATCACCGGCGAGACCAAGATGGGGCTGCTCTTCTATCCCGAGGACAGGGGGATAATGCTGAATCTGATTAAAAACGTACAAAAGCCTTTTATCGCCTATAAGATATTCGCCGGCGGTCAGATGTTCATGAGCCTGCCCCCTGAGGATGTGCGCGGACGGATTAAAGACGCCTACCGCGAGGTCTTTACGTCGATAAAGCCGGGCGACATCGCGGCGATAGGGGTATTCCAGAAGTACGGCGACCAGCTGCGGGAGGATGCCGAACTTTTTAACCTAGTCATGGCAGAAATCGAAAGCTGATATTTTAACAAATATATATTTACCGAAAATCGATAATTAGTTATAGAAATATGCCGAAAAGACCGTTATAATTAATATAACGGTTTTTTAAAACACACAATTGCGGCAAATATCAGCGTAAATTAACCGAAAGGAAGAAGACCATGGGCAATCCATATAAATTCGAAACACTGCAGGTACATGCCGGGCAGGAGAACCCCGACCCCGCTACCGACGCTAGGGCGGTTCCCATATACGCGACGACCTCATATGTATTCAAAGACTCGGCGCAGGCGGCGGCCCGTTTCGCGCTCACCGAGGACGGCAATATATATACACGACTGGGGAACCCCACCTCCGATGTCTTTGAGAAGCGAATCGCGGCGCTGGAGGGCGGAGTTGCGGCGCTGGCGACCGCGTCCGGTTCCGCGGCCATCACCTACGCCATCCAAAACATTGCCGTCGCGGGAGACCATATCGTATCCTCCGCCAATCTCTACGGCGGCACATATAATCTGTTTTCGAATACTCTGAGGGAACAGGGGCTTAAGACAACCTTTGTGGACCCGTACGATGCCGACAATTTTGAGGCGGCGATACGGCCCAACACCAAACTGCTGTACGCGGAATCCCTCGGCAATCCCAATTCCGATGTGGCGGACATTGAGGCGATCGCTGCCGCCGCCCACAGGCACGGCATCCCCCTCATCGTTGACAACACCTTCGCCACGCCCTTTCTGCTGCGTCCCATCGAATACGGCGCGGATATCGTGGTGCATTCGGCTACCAAATTCATCGGCGGTCACGGTACGGTCCTGGGCGGCGTCGTTGTCGACTCGGGCAAATTCGACTGGGCGGGGAGCGATAAATTTCCCGGACTGTCAAAACCCAATCCTTCGTATCACGGTATTGTGTTCGCCGAGGCATGCGGAAATACCGCGTATATAGTTAAAATACGCACCACGCTGATGAGGGATCAGGGTGCCGCGATTTCACCCTTCCATTCATTTCTGCTGCTGCAGGGCCTGGAAACCCTGTCTTTGCGTGTGGAACGCCACGTGGAAAACGCCCTCGCGGTTGTCGCTTATCTCAAAAATCACCCCAAGGCCGAAAAGGTCAACCATCCCGCTCTGGCGGCGGGGAGGCAGAGGGCGCTTTATGACAGCTATTTTCCGCGGGGAGCGGCATCAATCTTTACATTTGAGATTAAGGGCGATGCCGCCGCGGCGAAGAGATTCACCGAGAGTCTGGAGCTGTTTTCCCTTCTTGCAAACGTCGCCGATGTAAAATCCCTGGTTATTCATCCCGCATCCACCACCCATTCCCAGCTCTCCGAAGAGGAACTGCTGGCGGGCGGAATCAAACCGAACACCATACGCCTGTCAATCGGGACCGAGCATATCGACGATATAATCGCCGACCTGGAACGCGGATTTCAAGCGGTAAAGTAGATATCGGCTTTATATAAATCAGAATACAATCAAAGGAGCGTATCGTTATGTCGAATATATACACATCGGCAGATCAGCTAATCGGCAAAACCCCACTGCTGGAGCTCAGCCGTATCGAAAGGACAAACCACCTAAAGGCAAAAATACTTGCCAAACTCGAATACTTCAATCCTGCCGGTTCGGTTAAGGACAGAATTGCCATGGCAATGATTGACGACGCCGAAGCGAAGGGGCTCCTTAAAGAAGGCTATGTGATTATCGAACCCACCTCGGGCAACACGGGCATCGGACTTGCCTCTGTGGCGGCGGCGAGGGGCTATCGCATCATTATCGTCATGCCGGATACCATGTCGGTGGAACGCAGGCAGCTGATGAAGGGCTACGGGGCCGAGCTTGTGCTGACAGAGGGCGCCAAGGGGATGAAGGGCGCCATCGCCAAAGCGGAAGAGCTCGCCGGGGATATCCCGAACAGCTTCATTCCCGGGCAGTTTGTCAACCCCGCTAATCCCGCGATTCACAAACACACAACGGGGCCGGAAATTTACGAGGATACCGACGGCAAGGTCGATAT
>JAQVWU010000382.1 GCA_028709565.1 Eubacteriales bacterium | reverse complement strand
CCGGAGGACCTGGAGGGCGCCGGATACCGGCTTTCTTATGGCGGTACCGAACCGTATTTCGCCGATGAAACGGGGCTGTATGCCGCCGGCGGGCAGGTGTGCGGCTGGCAGGACAGCGCTATGATTCTGAGCGAGTTTTCCGAGTTTATCGTCGTCTCCCGCGAACGGCTGGTCTGCCTCCTGCCGAACCGGCTTGTTGACGGCATGTATGACGTCTGGCTGCTTTCCGCCCCGGATGAAGGGGAAAAGATTGAGCGCTATGAGATAAGCGTTGCCATAACCGCCTCCAACTACACCGTTGAGATTGCGGCGGCCAATTTCAACCGTCTGAGCGACAAATACAGGGTGATAATATCCGATTATACCGGCTACAATACCGTAAATGACATCACGGCGGGTCGTGCGCGTCTCGACCGGGACCTCACAACCGGAGCCATCCCCGATATCATGACTATCGACCCGGAAATGGACTGGCGCAGATATGTAAGCAAGGAAATGTTTGTCGATCTGTATGAGCTCATGGATTCCGACGGGGAATTTAACCGTTCCTCGATACTCGGCATGCTGCTCAGGCTGTGCGAATACCGGGGCAGTCTGTATTATCTGCCCGACAGCTTTTATATCAACACCCTGATTACCCACGGTTCCACCGGTATTACCTCATTCACCCTTTCCGATGCGATTTCGGCTCAAAAAAAGCTGAAGGATGACGACAGGCTTTTCCCCCGGTCCTTTACCACCCCCTACCTGCAGTCACAGGGTATAATAATGGCAGACGAACCTCTGCTGTGGTCGGCGGCCTGTTCGTTTATCGATTTTGACGGCGCGGTTTGCTGTCTGGACAGCGCGGCATTCGTTGAATACCTGGATTTTATGAAGGGGCTCTATGACGCTGACGCAGCGCTGGTCAGATCCGGAAAACTCAGCGACCAATGGCGGCAAAGCCTGTCGGATAAGGCGCTGTCCGGTGAGATTGTCTACAATCCGTACATGATAGGACGCGATTACCCGGGCGCCAATGTATTTGCCTATCTGGGGTATATATACGACAACAGCTATAACATCGCGGGTTATCCGTCAAATGACAAAAACGGATCGCTGATAACATTGGGCAATATGTTCGCCGTTTCCAAAAACGCCAATTCGGTTGACGGCGCGTGGTCCTTTATCAAATATTACTTCGGAGACAAATATCAGAACATGGCGGTCCAATCGGATTATGCTTTATCGTGTTACCCGCTGCCCTCAGCGGTATCCGCTTTTGACGCCGCCCTGGAAAAAAGCCTGAACTCGGTATACGAGGTATATGGCAGAATCGGCAATATGGCTCCCGGGGGCGCTATTGTTGCATTGGACGGCTATCCGGATGATGATTCGGAACATACCATATACACAATGTCAGCGCAGACTGTCCGAACCCTCACCGATTTCGTCAATTCCGCCGAGGTGATACCCCTGATAAATAACGACATTATGGGTATCCTCAAAGAGGAGCTGATATCCTGCTTTGCCGGTTCAATCGACACGCGCAGTGCCGCCGGGCGTATGCAGAACCGTGTTTCCATATATCTGAGCGAACAGAGCTGACCTGTTGATTGACAAAGTCCGTTTTATATGCTAATATATCGGTACCAACAATGCGGGGATGGGGGATTATATGAATTGTACCGATAATTGCCATTCGGATCAAAATATCGACTGTATACACGGCGTGCCGATATTCGCCGGCATGACCCAAGATGAAATAATCGAAATCGCCGGCATCACCACCGCGAAAACCTATGACAGGGGCGAGATGGTATACATGGCGGGGGACACGGGCGGCAAGCTCTATGTGCTGCATACGGGCAGGGTAAAAATCTTCAGGCTCAACGCCAACGGCAGGGAACAGATGATACGCGTCGTGGGACCCGGCGAGTTCATGGGTGAGCTGTCGCTGTTCAGCTCGCTGCCTCTGACCGACAACGCCCAGGTAACCGAGAACTGCACCATGTGCGTTATCGAGGGGACAAAGCTCAGGGAACTGATGGCCAAGTATGCCTCCATCGCCTTCAAGGTCATGGATGTGCTGAGCAGACGCCTGGAAGAGGCGGAGAATCTCATAGAGGCGATCAATCTGACCTCAGCCGAGCAGCGCCTGGCGCAGACACTGCTTAATATGTCCGCGGAATCAGCGGACGCGGGCGGAAAAGAGGTTGTGCTGAATATGACCAAAGGGGACCTGGCGTCCCGGCTCGGAATGACACAGGAAACCTTAAGCCGCAGGCTGACAGCCTTTCAGGACGAGGGGCTCATCCGGCTCAAAGGACGGACTATAATCATCGCAGACCGTACGGCGCTGGAAGGATACGCGACCTAGACAAAGAAACGCCCGGAAGTTTAAAACCTCCGGGCGTATTTTAAATTTTAATATAAACGAATATCAGCCGTCGCCGGCAATTTCGCGTAGTTTTGCGTAAACCTCGGGAATGATTTTTCCGGCGTTTACCGGTCTCATATCGGTGTTTACCCATGCGTGGGATGTTTCGCCGTCGGCAAGCAGACGGTTGTCTGCCCTGTTGTAAACCTTATATGCAAAGACAATCCTTACACCGGTCAGCTTTTTCAGCTTTGTGACCACGAGGATTTTATCCTCATACCGCGCCGGACTTAGGAAACGGCAGTTGAGCTCATACAGCGGCAGCATGATACCCCTGTCCTCAATGGCGCCGTAAGAAAACCCGCATTTTTTAAGAAAGTCACCTCGGCCCGCCTCAAACCACACCGGGTAATTGGAATGGTGCACAATCCCCATGCGGTCGGTTTCGGCATATCTGACGGTGATTTTCGGTTTCGGACTTATTCATACCGTCCTCCCGTAACCATGTCAGTCGGTCTCCGGCAGTTCGGCCAGCATTTGGGCCATGTCGTTGAGCCAGTCGCCCTCAAAGAGTTCTATGGCACCCCGGTCGCAGGCGGCGGCAATCTTCGGGTCCATGGGAATCTTGGCGACGGTGTCAATGCCGTGTTCCGCCGCTATGGCGTCGATGCGGCTTTCGCCGAATACATTGATTTGCTCGTCGCAGTGGGGACAGGTGACAAAACTCATGTTTTCCACCAGACCCAGAATCGGAATGTTCATCTTTTCCGCCAT
>JAQVWU010000381.1 GCA_028709565.1 Eubacteriales bacterium | reverse complement strand
TTGCATACTCTGCTTCGTCAAGATTTATGGCGCCATATATTTTTTTTAAGTCAGCGCATATCGATTTTCTGTCTTTCCACTGTACGAACTTCGTTGAGCTGCGGATCTGATGAACTATACAGAGCTGCTGCTTCGTCTTGGGAAAAACAGCATTCACGGCATCTCCCATCCCTTTGAGATTGTCGTGGCAGCAGATAAAAATATCCTGCACGCCGCGTTTTTTAAGATCGGAACAGATTGCAGCGTAAAAGCTGGCGCCTTCATTTTCACTGATCCAGATACCGAGGATGTCCTTTTGACCATTCATATCGATACCCAACACCGAGTAGACACATTTACTTACAATTTGACTGTCTCTGCGGCTTTTGAACATGATTCCGTCGAAGTATATAATCGGATATATCGGTTCCAGCGGCCGGTTCTGCCATTCGTTTACCTCGGGCAATATCTTGTCAGTTATTTTCGATATCAGAGTCTGCGGTATATCCGCGCCGTATATTTCCCGAAGATGGTCTTCGATATCTCGCTGGCTCATGCCTTTTGAATACATTGCCATGATTTTTTGCTCTATTTCGTCTGTCCGGGTTTGCCTTTTTTCCAGTAATCTCGGTTCAAATTCACCGTTTCTGTCTCTTGGGACGGCGATTTCGCTTTCACCATAATCGCTTGTGATTGTCTTACGGTTATAGCCGTTGCGGCTGTTGCCGCTGTTATCTCCTTCATTGTTGTGCTTTTCATAACCCAGGTGCTCATCCATTTCGGCTTCCAGCATTTGTTCAATTGTTCCGGCAAAAAGCCGCTTCAATTTCGATTGAATATCTCCCGTATTTTTGCAGTCTTGCATTAACATCTGCACAAGTTCCATTTCTTTTTCCGTAAGAATGTTTTTTGATTGTTTCATTATGATAACCTCCGTTTTTCTTTATATGGAGATTATTAACATTTACACGGATGATTATTCAGTCTCTTCCTATCTGATGATAATTAATTGTCTTCTTTCGCGTGGATTTTTAATTCATCGCAGATTCTTATAAATTCGGGCATTTTGTTTATTACGTTGTATTTTTCGTCATCAAGTTTCTTTAATAAATTATAGGATTCATTGCCTTTGTAGCTTTTAATCAACCCTCCATAATACGCTTTATTTATTAAAGGCGCTGTATATAGCTTGAAGTGATCTATATAGTCATTGTCAAACGCTATGGAATGGTCGGCAGCACTTTTAAGATGGTCAAGAAATTTGAGGTTATTACCTATATCTATACATATATTCATTGCACCAATATGGAATCCCTTTACTTTAACATGATAATACCCGTAGTTACCGTCTGTGAAGACCATCGAATATATTTTAATTATGTTTTCAAGCACCACGAGCCGGTCTTCACACGCGAAATTCTCAGAGAGATACCACATTTCCCAAGAATGCAACTCTGTTAATGTAAGTAGTGTTCGTTGGCGATGTTTCGTTAATTCATCACCCTCAAGCACTCTTACAAGCATCGTTTCCTGAGAAACCCAAAGACTGCTTAAATTTTCATTTATTAATTTCTTAGCCTTTTCTTTTTCACCGAGACATACATAAGCATTACACATAACTTCAATTATACCGGTCCGCGTAATATTGTCCTTACACTCCGCTAATATTTTTTCTCCTATCGTTATTATTTCTTTTCGGTTTTGTTGAAGATGTTTTACGTCGGCGTCGGTTTGTAATGCATACGCCAATTCATACATTATCCTAAAGTTTCCGGGATATTTGGCATTTGCTACACGCATTACATCGACAGCTTCCTTGGTGTGTCCTGTGGCTAAAGCTTCATGATAGCGTTTTCGATATTCGTTTATTTCTTCCTGTTCTTTCAAATTGTCAATACACAAAAGCTCGTCTGTTGTTACACCGAAGAACATCGCTATTTTCGGTAACATAGTTATATCAGGATAAGCATCACCACATTCCCATTTGCTCACAGATTGAAAAGATATATTCAGATATACAGCTAACTGTTCCTGTGTTATTTCTCTTTTTTTACGTAACGATTTAATCTTCTCGCCTATTGCTATTTCAACATTATTCATAAGATATTTCCCCCTTTATTTTAAAAATAAATATCAAAGGTACCAACGATATGTATTTATTATAATATAAAAATAAACATTTCACAATAACCGTTCAAGCGAGTGAATTCGTTTAATAAGCGAATTTTCAACTATATGTTTGGAGGTGAAGACATGGCAGATAATTTTAAGACAAGCTATAATATAAAATCCGGGACCGCCTAAAAAACAGGCGTAAAGCAACACTGCGTTTTGCGGCGTGATAAAAGCGCCCTTTCGGACGCTTAAATATTAGAGTTTTATTAGTCACAGTTGTCATTCAATAACGGTTGTCGTAAATTCTGGTGGATTTCTTTTCGCTTCTGGGCAGTTCGCCCACTGAGACGCCTTTGGGAACCACCGTTATACCGATTCTCGATTTTATCAGATCGGTCAGTTCGCCTTCAGCAGCCTTTATATCGGCGCCGCATTCAATCTCGAAAAACACCGTCACTATATCCTTGCCGTTCAAATGGTCGATCATCACCTGGTATTCGCTGCTGGCTCCCTTAACCTCCCTGAGCAGGCTGTCAATCTGCCCGGGATATATGATGGTACCCCGGACCTTGACCATGTCGTCCGAACGGCCGATGATTGTATCTATCCGCGGATATTTCACACCGCAGGCGCATTCGCCGCAGACATTTCCGCGGGCTGACTTCTATATATTTTATTTTATTCGTTGTTTTCGGGCTTTTCTTGACTTTCGGTTTCGTCGGTTTCTTCCGATTTTTCGGAGACTTCGGGTTCCGCGGCTTTGGCTACGGCATAGACAACCTTTCCGTCTTCAACGCTTGCCGTGACGCTGTCGCCCTTTTTGACATTGCCCTCGAGCATTTCGGTGGCAAAGCTGTCTTCGATGCGTTTTTGAATTTCTCTGCGCAGCGGACGTGCTCCGTAGACCGGGTCGAAACCCTCTTTTGCCATAAGCGCGGCTACATCGTCTCCGAATTCTATATCGATACCGGCGGCTGCCACCCTTGTTTTCACCTCGGTCAGCATGATGCGTGCTATCTGAGCTATGTCCTCATCGGTCAGCTTGTTAAAGAC
>JAQVWU010000380.1 GCA_028709565.1 Eubacteriales bacterium | reverse complement strand
CAAGCTGGACATCCTATGGGGCTCGGGCTGGGACGATTGACCTGACAAAATATGCCGTTCCGCTACGCTCCACAGCATATTTTGTCAGGTGTAGTACTCGGGTTTACACAATCATCTTGACAAGGCCTCAATTCTTTCAAAATTTCCTCCCGTTTTTCTTTATCTGTTTCCGTGGTATCGTTATAGGCCTTGCAAAGAACGTGTGTACGAGTTCTTTCCTCAGGCATTCCTTCACTAAAGGGGTCATATACTTTCCCGCAGAACATTTTTTCTCTTTCCGTCATTGTCTTTATCCTTCCATATAAAAACAGCTTAATATTAATAATTTAATGATTGACTCCATAATCATAATCCTTTTTATTTAGTTTACACTTTATATTCAAGAGTGTAGGGTAAAAAAACCTATCGGTTGTAATGTACATATTACCCGGACATCATAGCATAGGTTAATGTTTTATGCAAGTATTATTTGTTACAAGGCACTAGATTGTCCCGAAACAACCGGTTGTCGCCGTAGCGGGTGTAATCGATCAGCCGGTTTTCTAAGACAATTTTCGGTTTTTCGTTCGCACCTATCATGTCTTTATAGTGTTGTGCTTCGAATTCGGACTTTCTCTTTTGAAAATAGTTATATAATGCCACGTATTCGTCCGGGTTATCGCAGGATGTTTCGAGCAGTTCGGCGCGTATAGACTTGATTTCAGCACCCTTATTTAGAATATACGCAGATATACATATCGGACGAGTTTTTATCACAACATAAATTTGAAATCTGATATTCGTCTCCATATCCGTCAACGGTTCTATCGTTTTCATAGTTCATGTCGGTAACAAACAGTCTTCTCGAATTTGAATCGGAAAAAAATATATATCTGCCGTCCGAATATCCGCAATAATTGTTTGTTTCGTTGGCGTATTTTGTGTTATTTCCGGCTTAGCGGTTTGAAAAGCACCGCTGACAGCGGTCTTAACCATTCTTGTAGACAGTGTATCGAAGCTCCCATCCT
Organism: Eubacteriales bacterium; assembly: GCA_028709565.1. GTDB lineage: Bacteria > Bacillota > Clostridia > Oscillospirales > CAG-272 > JAQVWU01. The sequence goes on along the minus strand of JAQVWU010000380.1, from coordinate 2,153 downwards.
ACAATCATCCGACTGTACCAGTCGATGATTGCGGTCAGGTACATAAATCCGTGCTTCATACGAATGTAGGTGATGTCGATTGACCACGCCTGATTTGGGCGCGTCGAGACGAAATTCCTGAGCAAATACGGGTAAACAGGGTGAGCTTTGGCCGCTTTTGACAGATTAGGTTTCGGATATATCGCCTCTATGCCCATCTCGTCCATGTACCGGCGGGTTTTCAGCCTGCCGACCTTCATCCCCGCGGCTTTGAGCTGTCGCGATAGTATCCCCACGCCGGGTGGTCGGTGTGGAGCGTATCGATGAGATTTTTCGCCGCGACCTCGGCTTCGGATGGTTCGGACGGCGTCCGCGTTTACGGAGCGGAGCAGCTCCGCGCGGCGAGGCGAGGCAGGTATAAAGGCATCGGAAATATTACCGGAATTTCATGGGACAGCGGTATACGATTGCTGGGCTCCATACTTCAAATATGAAAACGTATGTCATTCGCTGTGCTGCGCACATATTCTCCGTGAATTGACAGGCATATATGAAAATCACGGTCAGGAATGGGCAAATGAACTCATTAAACTGCTTGTCGATACAAAAGACATGAAAGATAAACTTATCGACAAAGGAGAAAATGCGTTCTCGAAAAACCGGCTTGATGATTTCCATTAGGTATCCGGTTGTTTCCGTATACCGGAAGGTTCGCGTGATTTCGCTAGAATTATGTCATATATCGGTATCGCGAAGAAGCAAGGTATTTGTGCCTTCTCTGTTATCAAAGATGCTTTATGCGGTCATGCCGGACTCTTTTGAGTTCCACGACTGAATAGTTACAGATAAACGAGAAATGAAAAGTACCCGCTTTTCGCGTTACCGACTTTCCGTTTGATCTATGGATTCGCCCATATAAAACAAGTAAAATAAAGTCAGAGATCGGCGCCGATCTACTTTAAGTCGGAGGTATATATGAATACAATAGGTGAACGGATTGCGGAATTACGCAAGCAAAAAGGAATGACACAGGAGGAGCTTGCAGGCATCATCGGAGTTTCGGCACAGTCGGTGTCGAAGTGGGAAACCAGTACAACAATGCCGGATATTATGCTGTTGCCGGTTATAGCGGACATATTTGACGTGACGATAGACGGGATATACGGAAAACCGGAAAAAGCGAATGAACAGGTAATTGATTTTGACGATATCGCAGACAAAGCCTATGATGCTCTCTTGCAGACGATGCAGAGAGCATGGAACAGCGACAAGAACAATTCATATTCGCTTATTCATGTTGACGAGGCGGTATCCGAAACAAAGAAATATCTGAAAGAAAACCCAGCCAGCCAGACCGCGATCTATTCCGATAGAAACGGCGCTGTTTACGCGAACGCGGACCTCGGATTGATCTTCAAAAAACCGGACGGCGATTTGACATCGCTGCTTTCAAACGAAAATGCCGCGGAGCTGCTCGCGGAGCTGTCGGATAAAACCTTCCGGGCGATTATGGCTTATCAACTAAAGAATAATACAATTTCCTTCACCTCCGCTTCGGTCGCAAACAAATGCAGGATCGATCCGGCTAAAGCGCGGAAAGCGCTCGATAAGCTTGTCGCATACGCCTTTACAACGAAAAAGTCAGTCGACATGGGAGACGAGAAGATCGATGTATACGGCTTATACGGCGGGCATAAAATGCTGCTCGTTTATTCGATCATTCAGCTTGCCGATCGACTTTCTCGTTATCAGGAACACTATCGCGGTTTCCGCGGAGTACCGGATAACTGGTTTTGTTGATTAGAAATAACGCCGTCTGCTTCGGTAGACGGCATTTTGATAATCGTCGTTCCAACTCGCGGTTGGATAATTTCGGATATATTCAAACCAATGCGTCATTGAATCAGGTGAGTTTTATTGATATAATGAATCTTGATCAAAATAAATAACCAATTGCGAAAGTAACGAAAAACCCTTGACAATAACAGGTATCAAGGACACAAATCAGGCAAAAAGGTAAAAACAATAATTCAAAGCACTACAAAAAGGCACCGGTAAAAGCGGTGCAAGTAAAGATATACACTTATAAAGAAACTCAGGCTATTAACCTACGTATTTTACGCGCGGATCCGAGATCGTGAACGGCTTTGGCTAAAACAACGCTGATGAGCTGT
>JAQVWU010000036.1 GCA_028709565.1 Eubacteriales bacterium | reverse complement strand
CTCTTCCGATCTTCTGACATCAGCTTTATACGGTATGCATAGGCTGAGTTTGCGCTAAGTTCCATGGATGAAGCGTGGGTCAGCCAGTCATCATTTGCGCGATTCTGCTCCTCGTCGAACCAATGCCACAATTTTTCCGGCGCTATAAATTTACGCAGCGAATCGGGAGAGGGGCAGCCATGATAACCGGTTTCAGACGCGAAGTGGCAAACGGTATTTTTATAATATTCGCCTTTGAAATAGTCACGCGGGCCCCAAAGATGCTCTTCGGATAATGGCTTGCTGCTTGTATATGCTTCATTGTCGATATACGGCGATGAGGGTAAATAAGGACGGGTAAAATCATGAATGTTCAACAGGTCCGGAATCAGACGCCGCGTTATTACATTGTCGTTGGGGTTGCGTTTTATACCTCCCCAGGACATATAAGCATAATCACATTCATTGTCTCCTGCCCAGATCACAAGAGACGCGTGATTGCGGTATTTTTTAACGATACTGATTATTTCAGGTTCCAAGATATCCAGAAACTTTTTTTCCTGAGGGTATACCGCGCAGCCCATCGCAAAATCCTGCCATATCATAATACCGTTTTCATCACAAAACTCGTAGAATGATTCATGTTCATAAACATTTCCGCCCCACATGCGGACGATATTGCAATTTAAGTCATTAAGCATTGGGGTTATTTCCGGTATCCGGTTTACATCATTTGAATGGAAAGCGTCAACAGGCACCCAGTTCGTACCCATGGCAAAAATCCGCTTATCGTTGATTTTAATGCAGAACTCACCGTTGCCTTCCCGGTCGGTAGTGGAAGTACGGTTAAGCTCCACAATGCGAACACCAAACCGCATTTTATAGCTGTCAAGTAATTCGCTCCCTTTATATAAATCGAAGACAATATCATAAAGGTCAGGATTGCCATAATTCCTGGGAAACCACAGTTTGCAATTGTTTATCCGCACACCGAGTTTACCTGATGTAAACCATAATCGATTTATTGCTTCAAAACTGCTGTCACCGCAGCTTCCATATGCTTTTATTGAATAATCACCGATAATATCGCCATCGATTTTCAAATTGTAATGGAAGGTAATATCCGCATAATTATGCTCCGCATTTATTGACCGTGTATAAACAAACACATTCTCTATACGTTCTTTGGGTTTGCTTTCAATATAAACATCACGCCAGATTCCACCCGAAACAATGCGCGGCATTATATCCCATCCGAACATAGAACCGGCTTTACGTATATACAGAGAATCATAATTATAGGGAAGGGAATTGCTGGACGGAGGAACCTCTGTTTTACGCGCTTCTATAACCGCGGGTTTGATATGTACAACGATTTCATTTATTCCGGCACGCAAACATCTTAACGGAAATTCATGGGCGATAAACATATTTTCTGTTGACGCGATATGGCGACCGTTTACATAAATCTCGGATACTGTATCTATACCTTCGAAATGCAGGTACAATTCGTCGAGATTTCCGTCAAAATAGAATTCCTTATAATAATAGAGATGCAAACATTCAAGCTTCTGTATTTCCAGTGTGTTTGTCGAATAATACGGATCTCCGATAATGCCGGCTCGATATAAATCCAGTTCAAAATTACCGGGTACGATGGCATCCACCGATTTATAACCGGATGTCTTGATTGACAAAACCGTGTTTAAATAAAAGTTATCTGCCGCAACACTGCTGTTCGGAGCGTAAGCCAATTTCCATTCGCCGTTAAGATCAATTTTTTGTCTGTTTTTCATAATGACTCCTTAGATATACATCGTTATACGTTATTATAACAAAAAACCCGGTTTATTTCCGGGATTGTTGTATTTCGGTGTTGCATTGCCAAATTATAAATCAAACAATTAATAAATTATAATAAATCATTCGATAATTTTCACGGATTTCATTATCTGTGGAATCACAGGCTTATCATTTTTCGTTTTTTTTGCCGCAATTTTATCTACTGCTTCGATTCCCTCAACTACTTTCCCGAACGCGGCATACTGACCGTCAAGAAATTTACCGTCCGCATGCATTATAAAAAATTGAGAACTGGCGGAATTAAAAGACTGAGAACGCGCCATGGAAATTACACCGCGTGTATGTGACAATGCGTTGTCGTATCCGTTAGCATTAAATTCGCCGGTGATATTATCTTTAGAACCTCCGGTGCCGTTTCCTAAGGGGTCACCACCCTGAATCATAAATCCGCTTATCACACGGTGAAAAGTTAGTCCGTTATAGAAACCTTCGGAAACCAGTTTTTCAAAATTCGCTGTCGTTTTTGGCGCTATGTCGGGATATAATTCCAGTTTTATGATATCGCCGTTTTCCATTTCGATCTGAATCATATTATTAATTGTCCTCCATGTTATATTATTCGTTAATAAAAATTAAAAATGTTCAAATAATCCGTTGGATTTTTTTGTGAACGCCCTAAAAAAATCATTGCAGTCGTTTTTTACATCAACTCCATGCATATAGCACGCTATATCGGCGTTATAACTGTCATATCCGTATATCATTTGTGTAAATGCAGGCATGTCGGCTTTAATATCATATTTATGGGCATCGGTAACCTTTTCTACCTCAGCTTTACCGTCAGCATATTCTACATGATATGTCCCGCGTGTGTATTCAAGCGTATCATCTACTTTAATTGTAAAACAGCCTGCTTCTTCAGGATATCTGTTTAATTCCAAAATCGTTTTAACATCCAGAATACGCGCCATAATATCCGGGACTAAAGTGTATTCGGTATGAATATAATGGCGCAGCATAACATCGATTTCCGGGGACATTCCACAGTTATGGATTTTAACGGTATCGTTTTCCCCTTCATACATACGCATAAAGCCAAACAATGCGGCAAGCGATTCGCGGGATACAAAAGCCATTTCATAAACGTTTAAATTAATGCTTTTCATTCGGTTTACATAATAGACATTTTCCACACCCAATGTTATATATGATACAGGCTTTCCGTCTGAATTATAATGAATATATGTAGATTTACCGTTTTTATTCGGTTCCTTTGAAAAATGCGCAGAATCATATCGCCTGAACATAATATTGCGATTATCGGCAAACTTATTATATATATCAATGGCGTCCGCCAGGCGCCGGTCATTATCAAGTATTTGTACATCGGTACAACGGGGCACAAAATCCAATTTAGTTATAGGAAATTCCAAAATTCTGTGGTCACATATCTTTTCATAGCCGAATTTTCTGTAGTATGAAAAGGAAAAGGGATGAAGCATGCTGACAATCCAACCGCGTTCGGGTGCGATATTAAATAACTCATCAAATATTCTGCGAACACATCCTTCACGCCTGAATTCCGGAGCCGTTCCGATACCCCCGATTGTCATTGTTTTAATATAATTTCCGTCATAACGGCTTTGGCATGTTTTAATGCCTGCCGATGACTTGCGCGTGATGCCATCGTCGGAATATACAGCTATATTTTCAGATTTTGTATATTTGTCTTCATTATTTTCGGTTAGACGTACAATCATCTTTGGATTTACTCCATTCTGCTTATTTAGAAACATAATTTTAAATTTTAATAAACTGAGAGAATTTTATGATAAAAATAATAATTGCTCCCGATTCTTATAAAGGAACGCTGTCCGCTTCTGATGTCGCAAATATAATGTATTCAGCGATAAGGAATAATTTATCTGATGCTGAAATTATTATTGTGCCAATTGCTGACGGCGGAGAGGGAACCATTGAAGCGCTGCATGCCGTAAAAATATATGAAACCGTCAGCAATCCATATTTTGAACCGATAAAATCATTTTACGGTGATATTAAAGGCAGCGCAGTAATTGAAAGTGCTGCCTGCTGCGGACTGCCTCTTGTTGCCGGAAGAGAAAACCCTTTGCTCACAACTACATTCGGGGTTGGTGAGATGATTAAAAAGGCGCTTGATGACGGTTACAGAAATATCATAATAGCCTTGGGGGGCAGTTCAACGAACGACGCCGGGTGCGGAATGGCTGCGGCTTTGGGTGTCTGTTTTTACGGAAAGAACGGATTGTTTATTCCGACAGGCGGTACATTATGCGAGATACAACATATAGATATATCGGGGCTTGACCGGCGTTTACGGGAAGCGTCCGTAACAGGCATGTGTGATATAACCAACCCTTTATACGGCATGAACGGTGCTGCGCATATGTTTGCTCCGCAGAAAGGCGCAAACAGGGAAGAGACAGAGTATCTTGACGACGGGTTGCGCCATATTTCCTCGGTAATAAAAGAAAGCCTTGATATCGATGTCTCCTCAATTGAAGGAGCCGGAACTGCCGGAGGTATGGGTGCCGCGGCGGTAGCTTTTTTAGGCGGTAAACTTACCAAAGGGATCGATGTGGTCCTGGACGCTGTCGGCTTTGATGATATGCTGTGCGGCACATCGCTTGTTATTACGGGTGAAGGGCGTTTTGACCTTCAAAGTATCGGCGGCAAGGTCATTAGCGGAATTGCTGAAAGAACAAAAAAGGCAGGGATTCCTTTGATATCTGTTGCGGGTTCTGTGGAGGAATTCACCGGATACAATGAACTGGGGATTACTGCCGTATTTTCAATACAGCAAATCCCTATACCCTTTTCCGAATCGGTTTTGCGCACAAAAAAAGATCTATATTCAACAGTCTGCAATGTAATACGTACCTTTTATGCAGCTAGATTGTGACCTCACAGTACATTATGGTCTTACGCTGCCATGTAAAGGTTATGTGAAGAGTGTCTGAGTATATTACAGCCGGATATGAATATTCACCTTCGCCCTCCGCTAAAACCAATGGGACTCCCCAGTTTAATCCGTTATCTTCGGAACATATAACAACCAAAGGCGAACGTTTACCCCAGTTTAGGTCGACAGGATTACAGACAAGAGCGACAACATTGTCATCCGTTTTCACTAGGTCTATCCCGCTGTTGTTATTAGGTAAAATTGTTTGATATCCGTCACACCACAAATGGCCGTAATCAGATGAATCCGACCGATATATATAACCGGCATCACTCCTCATGAGCATGTGAATATTACCGGGCGTGCTTTCCCATAAAGTCGGTTGAATAAGCTTTGTATAAGGTTCTGTCTTTATATATTCGCTGCGCTTCCAGGAAAACCCTCCGTCACCGGATATATCGGCAAACGCGTACCAGTCTTTCCCGCCTTCACCTTCATGTGAAGCGGGCGCGAGTAATTCACCGTTTGTCATCGCAATAGGTTTGTTTTTAACAGGGCCGCGTCCGCCGACATCGTTTATTTCCAATTCAGTTTCATCATCCCAGGTCAATCCCCCGTCATACGAACGCCGTACATATGTACGCCAGCGAAATATCTTGTCGCCGCGTTTAAAAAACAGAGTAACATTGTTGCCAGAGGCATACAATACCGGATTCCAGCACGCGGTATTTGTCGGCTTACTCAACATAACCGGAGTTGACCAGACACCCTTATGACGGCGTGACGACCATATCTCAACATTGTCGGCGCTCTCATGTTCGCCGCCGAACCATGCGGCAAGTATGTCATCGTTCGGCAGTTTTACCAGTGTTGATGCATGACAGGAATTTATAATACGATTTTCTGCCTGATAAATGAATTCGCGCTTCAGTATCCGCATTTAAAATCCTCCGCAATTTAATTAATACTGAATCATTCGGTTATTGTAATTTCATTCGCTAATGTTTCATTGCCGCCCATGATTTCTATCTTAAAAGTGCCGATTTTTGTTCGGTTTCCTATTCTCCAGTACCATTCCGCGTAACCGCCGCTGTCAGAAACTTTATCTTCCAAACCCGAAGCCGTACTTGCGCCTGATGAATAGAATACCGTAATACTATACACAGTATCCGGACGCCCTTTTATTTTTAGGGCGGCGGTTTCCCCTTGCGCTATCGGCGAGGTTATAGAGATCAGAGTAATTTCGGATTGTGTTTCGGTTTTTCCCGATGTTTCAGAAATAGACTGCGTATCTGTCGTCCCGCCTGCGATATTATGCATTATCATGTTTCCGGTTTCCAATTGAATATCTTGAATGCCGGAAGATGCAGTGCTTTCCGTTATGTCGGGATTAATAACCGTAACATTTTGATTTTTCAACCTCAGACCGTCATAAATATAAAACGCCGAAAAAATCAAAGCAACGGTTATAACCACCAGTGTGCCTGAAATAAAATAGGCAGCCCGCATGCCGATTTTTATATACGGATAAAAGCGTTTTTTTCGTTTGCCTTTATTATGTAAAACACGCTGAACTTCTAGGCGGTTGCCGCTTTTTATGCAATTAACAAAGAAGATATCGTTTTCATGCTCAAATACCGTGTTATATTTACCGATAGAGCCGTTTGCCAGATAATAAATATCACCATATATAATATTCCGTGGGTCAGGTGTTATGTAAAAGTGCAGTATAAGAATATACTCCGTATTATCCTCGCTTGTGTTATCATATAATTCGAAGTGACAAAACTGCTGAGGGTCAAGCGCGTCTGAAGCTTCAAATCGTATATCGTCGGTATATATTCGCGTAAAAGGGAACAGCGGTTCGCTTTTATGCGCGACAAGGAAAATATCGGTTAACAGCATTATATCAGATTCGGCTTCCGGACGGTTAGTTTCATTTATAAGAAATATTGTTCCGTCATCAAAACAGGGAATATTCTTGAAATTATAATTTATGTTTTTGTATTTTTCGATGTTATGTATTGTTGCTGCCGGATATTTATCATTCACTGGTTATACCTCCCGGTTATATACGGAAGAATTACCGAAACCCATGCGTTTATATTAACGATGTGTCGGCCAGATAATACCAATCTCCATGTTTTCGCTCGGACTGCATTGCCAGTAAAATCGCCTTTTCACCTTCAAATAAACCGCAGTAAATCATATAATCGCCTTTTTTCAGATCTCGGGCGTCAATTGTTATACGTTCGCAGATTCTTTCTCCGGGTTTCCATCTGCGGTTATCAACATCAGCTGTTGTTATATATGTTTCGCCGTCTTGTTTATTTATTAATTTTAGCTTCAGGTCGAACTTATAATAACTGTGGGCGAATCCGCGGTTTTCAAAGATAATCGACATGTAATTTATAGCGCCGGAGATAAGATTTGTCAGACGTAACCCGTCGATAAAATACCAGTATCCGAGACGATTGGCAAGATATTCTGTAATATAGTAGTATCTTTCCAGCCATGGGCGGGGTAATCCGTGAAAACCGGCATATGTAGCATGCGTACGCCTCAGGGCTTCGATAAATGGGAAACCGTCACGGTAGACATCGGGGTTTCCCGTTACATTTGTATAATGCTCAAATTCCAGATCGACAGGAGCGTGCTCCCAAAAATGATCGTAAAAATGCGGTGTACGAATGGTATCATAGCCGAATACCTGCGAATAATATGCAACACATATCGAATCATCCCGCGCCCCGCACCCCAGTGTTTTTGCGTATTCGACTATTTTCATGTTTTCTTCTTCACTTTGATTGGGGCGATGCCCTATCATATCATCGTTAAGCATGATATATTTATCGGGGAAATATTTTGCGTGCAGTTGAATATGCTTATACAATACTTCATTCGGGTAAATGGTATCTGAACCGTTTGATGTATGCGCTTCACCCCAGGTACCGAAAGAACCGATATCTATAAATTCCACACGGGGATCATTGTTGAACTTCTTACCGTATTCATACATAAAGTGTTCCAGTTTGTCCAGATATACCGGATCATCGTAAACAGGCTCCAGTCGGTTTCCATCCAGTTCTATCGCCTTTGCTCCGGCATCGTATACCCATTTCGGCGTAGCGTATCTGAGCGATTCAGGTCCGCCGGCACCTTCATAAGTACATATGCGGAATGCAAATTTATAGCTATGTAAACTCCATTCATTCATAATGGAATCTATATATGACCAGTCGTACCTGCCCTCTTCCTTTTCAATATCACCCCAGTCAAATCGCAGGTATAAATGATTTAATCCGGGAAAATCACTCATATAGTCGCCCTCGGCGATATCTTGTCTATAGTTAGCTCTTCCGTAACCGTTGTCGATATAATGCCAATACCAGCCCTTATGGGGATTACGCAATACGGAACGGTCGTCCTGCCATGCGTCAAGGTCAATATAATTATCGAACGGTGCTGGTTTGGCGGAAAACGGTCTGGGTAGTTTAGGCATATGCATACCTTCTTTCACTTAATGCTATCTGTCGTTATTGTATAATTATTGTATATATACCATACGGTTTTATGGTTACATCAATCTGCCCATATCCAAGGCGCTTAACGTTTTCTTCTATTATATTGCTTTCGAATATGTCTTTATGGCTAAAATTTATCTGAGCGCATAGTCTTGAGGGATTGTTCGACAGATTGACCCATCGAATAATCTTACCTTTATTCATAACCGCTTCTTTGAATGCGGTTAACGCGACTGATTCACCGCTCCATTCGATGATTTTATCAATTGCTTTTCCGGTATGAACCCCGGTTTGACAAACCGTAACGGGAATTTGATATGCATAAGCCTCGGCAAAGACACCGCTGTCCAACACATTTCCTTTGTGAACCGAAACCGCCAGGTCCAGCGAACATTGACCTATACACTGTGCTTCCGGTGTTGGGAAGACACCCCAGTCACCGATTTCACCGACACAGCGCAGCAGTGTTATGGCTATGACGTTATCCGGCAGTATTTCGTATTCGTTGAGCCCAATATTAGCGATTGTTATGCCGTTATTACCGTCATCGACCGACACAAAGCATTGCTGGTGATGACAATTACTGGGGTTTTCCCATGCCGCGTCCGGTTTGTTGGGACGTGTCACAACCTCAAATATGGAATCAGCTTTATGTGTTAAAGCAGTCAACCCGCTCGGAAACAGAATACGCAGGCGGTGATCGGCACAGCGATTATCGAAACCGACATTGATTTTTACCAATCTGCTGTCTCTCTCAAGCACCATCATTAAGGTAATCACCGTCTCAACGGTTTTATTTGATCGCGATGCCTGCCGGTTTCGAAATTCAACAAAGCGCTCCCTTTCTCCTTGAAGAACGCTGTCTGCCGATTCAGGTATCATCATTTTTGTTTTTATTTTGTATGTGGCGCGGAACGGAGTGTCTTCCGTGAGGACTATATCGGCATCGGATATATTACTATAAACAGGCGATGTGTTTCTCGAACATGCATAAATATATTCATTTCCGATATCGCCCGTATCTTCAAGTAAACCAAGTCCGGCGAAGGTTTTACCGGTTGTTTTATCAGTCAGCGTAAAAGTACCGTCGGAAGAAATCTCAACACCGATAAAATCATTTTCCATTTTATTTAATCCGGAAACGAGTGAACCGGCGATATTGGTTTTCGCGCGTGTAAGCGTGTAGGCAACACAACTCATTGCCGGTAATCGTGCCCCTCCGAATGATATGCGGACCCTGCGTGATAAATAAGGCTGTCTGAATCTGTCTTTCGGTAACTCATAACCGAATTTAACTCCCAAATCTTCTGTTTTGCATGCATATATTCTGCCGCTTGTATCTTTGACACACAAATCGCTGATATCTGTTTTTTCCAGAGTAGAGCGCTCGGATAAACTGCATTTTTTAATATCAATCTCGGCTGTAATTACCTCAGTGCGGTCATAACCTGAGGTGTTAAATACAACAAACGGAATATCATCTGCGCCAAAAGCCGTTGTATCGGTATTTTCCGCTATCGTGTTTTTCGAGTTTTCTATTATCTGTGTTGTTACGGCTATACTTTTTTCGAAACGTGCGAATATTTCCCTGTTTACTTCATCGGATGAACATCCGCAGATACTGTCATGAGGATGATTTTGCATTAAAATATTCCACGCGTATCCGATCAGATGAGCCGGGACAGGTTCGCCGCATAACGACGCGGCGACCGTCAGCGGTTCGGCGATATTAGCAAGCATAACTTCGTTTATTCGATTTAATTGTTTGAGATATATTCGCGTTGAGCTTGTATTGACGAGGGTATACCATCCGTCCGTCTGTTGGCTTGTCAACTCACCGACAACCGCGGATATCGGTTTAGTAAGATTTTCCTTAACGGCTTTTATATATGAAGGGAAGTCGGAATGCAAAAACTCCATATCAGGATATAACCGGCTCGCGGTCTCAAGGGCATTATTGATATCTGTCTGAACCGGCTGATGGTCACTGCCGTTCATTAATAGATATTCTCCGGTGGAAGCAAAACGTTTTACTCCTTCAAGCCTTGACTTCCAAAAAGACTTTGCATGATCAGGATCTGTCGGAATTTCAGCTCCGTTATTATACCAATTTGCCAATAAAACCGCGAATACCGAACTGCCGTCAGGCGATTTCCAATGCATCTCAGAAAAATCAGACTCATACGCGCCTTTATCGACAAGCTTATTGTCAGGACCGACAGGTTTTACACCGCGGCCAAACACCGCATCGGTTATACCGGCTTGTGTCAGAATTTGAGGCATCTGTCCCGCGTTTCCGAATGTGTCGGGGAAATATCCGATTTTTGTAACACCGCCATATTTTTTCGCATCCGCAATACCTGTTAACAGGTTGCGTATATTGGATTCGGATGAGGTTAAAAATTCATCCTGTAAAACATACCAGGGCCCGGCGCTCAGTCGTCCTTCTTGTATATATTTTATGATTTTTTCACGGTTTTCCGGTCGTATATCAAGATAATCATCGATAATAATCGTCTGACCGTCCAAAAAGAAACTGCTGTAGCGGTTTTGATCATCATCCAGCAGATTCAACAAAGTATCAATAAGCTCGACCAGTTTAACGCGGTGTCTCTCGAAGGGAAGATACCATTCCCGATCCCAGTGTGAATGGGATATTACATGTATTGTTTCTTTTTTCATGTAAGTAAACTCCTGTTCAGCAATAGATGTAATTTAACCTCCAAGATAGGCTTTTTTAACTTTATCATTGTTTAAAAGCACAGAGGCAGTGTCACTGATTGTAATTCGTCCGGTTTCCAGCACATACCCGCGGTTAGCAACTGTCAAGGCCATACGCGCATTTTGCTCGACCAATAAAATTGTAGTCCCGGCGCGGTTTAATTCCGTTATTATATCAAATATTTGTTCGACAAGCATAGGGGCAAGACCCATAGAGGGCTCGTCCAGCATGATAAGCTTTGGTTTGGACATCAAAGCGCGCCCGATGGCAAGCATCTGCTGCTCACCGCCGGACAGCGTACCCGCTATTTGTGTACGGCGTTCGCGAAGTCTGGGAAATCGTTTAAAAACATCTGCTATTCCGCCCTGAACCTCTCTGGTTTTACGTGTATACGCACCCATTTCTAAATTTTCCTCGACAGTAAGGTGCTGAAAAATCCTGCGTCCTTCCGGAACATGAGACAAACCCATCCGTATAAGTTTGTATGGCTCAACACCGTCGATACTGTTGCCGTCAAATATTATACTGCCTGTTTTTGAGTTAAGCAGCCGTGAAACAGTCTTTAATATGGTACTTTTGCCAGCGCCGTTTGCACCTATCAGTGTTACGATTTCTCCTTCTTCCACATAAAAAGATATGCCCTGAATTGCATGTATAGCGCCGTAATATACATTTATATCATTTACTTCAAGTAATGTTTTATTTTCAGTATTCAAATTGTTCAAATCATTCACCCCGCTGCTGACCGAGATAGGCCTCTATTACGACAGGATTATTCCTGATTTCTTCGGGAGTACCCTGGGCTATTATAAGTCCGTAATTCAACACCAGTATGCGTTCGCATATACCCATCACAAGGCTCATATCGTGTTCAATCAAAATAATGGCGACACTGAAGATTTGACGAATTTCTCGAATTGTTTTCAACAAAGAGACGGTTTCGGAAGGATTCATACCCGCAGCCGGTTCATCCAATAATAAGACTTTGGGATTCGTCGCAAGAGCGCGGGCAATTTCAAGACGCCTCTGCGCACCATACGGTAGACTGCCGGCCTTTTCCTCCGCTAAATGTTCCATGTTGAAAACACCGAGCAATTCAAGCGCATGCTCTTTTGCATGTTTTTCTTCCTTCCAGTAGGTCGGCAGACGAAGTAATGCCTCAGCCATTGTGTAGCGCAGGGCGTTGTGGTATGCTATTTTAACGTTATCTATTACCGTTAAATCGCGGAATAATCGTATATTTTGAAATGTACGCGCAATACCGGATGTATTGACCTGGTGCATGGTTTTACCTTTTGTGCTGTGACCGGCAAGATCGATGTTACCTTTTGTCGGACGATAAACATTTGTCAACAAATTAAACACGGTAGTTTTTCCCGCGCCGTTAGGTCCGATAAGACCTACTATTTCATTGCCGTTAACCTGTATATTAAAATCATCGAGAGCCTGTAAACCCCCGAAACATATTCCGAGATTGGATACATCAAGAACAGGTACCATCTTCTTCACCTCCGCTTACAGCATTACTTTTATACACTGCTTTTTTAATTCTTATAAAAAGTTTATCAAGTGTATTGCTTAAAGAAAAATCATATTTACCGAACAATCCCGTCGGCTTGAATATCATAACTATAACCAAAAGCAGCGAATATATAACCATGCGGTATTCCGCAAAGCCGCGTAACATTTCCGGCAACAGTGTGAGCACTATTGCTGATACAACCGATCCGATCATCGAACCGAGGCCGCCTAAAACAACCATGACCAGTATTTCGACCGATTTCATAAATCCGAATGTGGAGGCGTCCAAAATACTGAGATAATGCGCGTACAGACCGCCTGCAACACCGGCAAAAAAAGCGGAGACGGTAAAAGCGGCAACTTTATAATATGTGGTAGGTATGCCCGATGCTTCGGCTGCTATTTCATCTTCGCGTATTGCAAGAATCGCCCTGCCATGGCGCGACCTTATAAAGCATGTCAAAACAAACAATGTAATGACCACGCAGATAAAAACACCGGGGATAGTTGTATGTTTTTCTATACCGCGCAGTCCGTACGCACCGCCTGTGAATTTCAAATTTAAAATGATAACACGAATAATCTCACCGAAACCAAGAGTTATAATAGCCAGGTAATCGCCTCGTAAACGCAGCGCCGGAAGCCCGATTACAATACCGAAACAAGCGGAAACAAACCCGTCGATAAGCAGG
>JAQVWU010000379.1 GCA_028709565.1 Eubacteriales bacterium | reverse complement strand
CACGGTTTTCGCAATATCATGTACCATTTTGTCTTCGGTTATTTCAACCGAATACGATTTCCAGTCCTCCTCCGGCAGCTATGTGTTATTGTAACCCATTTTATTTTGGTACGCATATTTCATAGGCTCGCTGAGATAATATACGTTCGCTGTGACCGCCGCGTCTTCGGGAATATATACGTCGCAGTCGATGCGTCTGCCTGCGGGCTGTTTCTCAAACCGCGGCAGTCCCGCCGTCCCTTTGACGATTGAATCGGCGAATACAAAATTCTCGCGGCAGCGCCACCCGGCGGCATGACTGTGTCCCATTTGATTCTTCAGACTCATTATCGTGAGAGGGTTGTTTTTCACCGTATCGCGGAACGAGCTGCTTGTAATATTGGCTGAAAAATGAACATCATAGTCCCAGTTGAACCAGAACACCGGCATTTTTACATTGTCAAACCGCGCTTCCGCGCTCCACAGATTTTTTACTGATTTCTGAGCGAATATTTTTCCCATCAGCCCCAGACTTTCGCCTAAATATCCCGCGCCGTATATCGGTATCGCGAAGGCGTATCGGCTGTCGTACCCTATGGCGAGAGACGTTATTACACCGCCCCATGAGATTCCCGTAATCCCGATTTTCGATTTATCGACCCGTTCGTTGGCGCGCAATATGTTGTGCGCCAATATCGTATCGGTCACACCGTGATACATCCACTGGTGATTTAACGGTTTTTCCGGGTTTGCCATTTGGTCGTTGTCGGGAGCGTTTGTGTAACCCTCCTCGTTTGTACCATAAATCCATTTATTGCTGTCATCGCCGCCTTCATATTCGCCCGCGCCGCGCACGGCGGGATAGAACCCGGTGGTATCCATGGCGATGGCGGCGTAACCGGCATCGTTCCACATTTTCACCCAGACACTGTATGCGTGACCGCCCCCGCCGTGGACAAGTACGACGGCGGGCATCTTTGCGCCCGGGTCCGCGTTTTCGGAACCGGCTTCGGGAAAGCCCATATACGCGAACACCTTCGTCTTTTTGCCGTCGATTTCGGCACCGTCATATGTCAGCGCGCGAATGTTATCTGACGGGTCAAGTTCGGGGATATAGCGTATTTCAGGCAGCGTATCGAGATATCTTAACATATATTATCCTCCGATTTATAAAACGAACTCTTATTACGGTACAACTATAACACAAATATCGGTTTGAATCAACAGAGGATTTGTTTGCATATACAATCTTAATAAGCTTTGCTGAAAGACGTTTGAAAGTACATAAAGACAGCGGGGGATTTAAACAAAACTAAATTCAAAATAGAGTTATTCTCAATCAACGATAGGTAGACAACGGAAATTCTCTCCTGTATAATATAGTCACCGTCAGGCGCCGATGAGTATTTGATCAGGGGGACAGGAATTATGAGTTTTGGTACGATTATCAAAAAGCTTCGCCGTGAGCGCGATTTAACACAGGAGCAGCTTGCGGAAATGCTGTCCATTTCGCCGCAGGCTGTCAGCCACTGGGAAACGGACGCCGCCATGCCCGATATTTCGATGCTTGCGCCCTTGTGCAATCTGTTCAATGTTACCTCCGACAGGCTTTTGGGCATTGACATTGAAAAAAAGCGCGAAAAAATTGAAGCCATCTGCGCGGAATCGGGGAAATATTCCGACCGCGGCTATAATGAAAAAGCGCGTGAGATTCTGGAAGCCGGGCTGCGCGAATACCCCGACAGCTGCGATATTATGCATTATCTCATGTATGTGGCCTATTGGCAGTACATCAATAATAACGAAAAGACGAAATACCGCGACGAAGCGATTCGTCTCGGAGAGGCCATTCTCGAAAAAAGCACCGACGACAGTCTGCGGCAGGGTGCAATGCAGATTCTTTGCTACACGTATTGCGACGCGGGCAGGCAGGACGAGGCCGTCAGGCTGGCGAAATCCATACCGTGTATCGCCGTTTCGAGCGAAATACTGTTAAGCAGTATCTGCAGCGGCGACGAGGGCTATGAGGCAAAACAGAAAGAGGCGAGCACGCTTATGCAGTTTCTGTCGCGCAGTCTTTACTCAATGCAGACAAAACTTGATTCGGGGGCATATGCCTACACCGAAAGCGAGCTTGCGGCCCTGAGGGACAAGCGGATTGCGCTGCTTCATCTGTTCTTTGAAAACGGGGACTACGGATTCTATCACTGCCACCTTTGCGATACCCATACGGAGCAGGCGATATATTACGCCAAAGCAGAAGACGGCGAAAATGCGATTGCGCACCTTCACGCCGCGGCGGAGCACGCCGTCGGCTTTGTGACATCGGACGGCGGCGGGGCATACACGTCCCTTGTCTTCAGGGGCCTGGCGCGGGGAAGCTGGTCCGGCAGCTCTCCGGATAACGACGCGGCACGGCTTATGAAACGGCTTGACGATACCGTGTTCGACGGGCTGCGCAAAACATCCGAATTTGAAGCGGTAAAAGCGAAATTGAGCGCATATGCCGGTAAATGGCAGGTCAAATAACGTTAATTTTAAAAATAACGGTCAGGCTTCTCCACGGTGTCATAGGGACATTTTCTAAACCGTGGTGAAATGGGCGGTATGTATCGGCAGACAGTGAGTATTCGCTGTCTGCCGTTTACGTGTACTCGGCATGAGCAATAACTTGGCGGTGGAAGTCCGCTACAGACTTGGCAGTAGGAACTGTTAGCCGAAGACAAGGGTGTCCATCGTGAGGTGGAATCCGGAGGAAGTCGGATGCGGAGGCTGAGAATTGCCACCGCGGGCAAAACCTCGGTCTGACGAACAGAAACTGCATATAAGGCGAATAAGGAACGGACGAGTCTGCGTAACAAGACAAAGTCCAATACTGCCCGAATTCCTTAGCGTAGATGCAGCAGATATATGAGGTGAAGGTCATTGCTCTTACCCGAGGAGGTCTCACGGGCGCAAAGGGGGACTATGTTAAAATATCGGACAGTATGGTAAGATAGTATTATGAAAACACAGGAGGTAAAAAACATGTCCGGAATCAGAAAGCAATACGATGAGGAGTTCAAAAAAAACGCGGACATTCACCTCACCGCGGACAGCGGTATGCAGCGATATTACCTATCTGAAAAGCGGCGAAGGTTGGCTGTATTTATGCATAATCAAAGACATTGTAACCGGTGAGATTTTGGGGACA
>JAQVWU010000378.1 GCA_028709565.1 Eubacteriales bacterium | reverse complement strand
GCGTTGTAACCGTCGAACACAGATATTTGCTGGTTATTATTTGCTGAAAATGACATTGGATCCGCCTCCATGATAAGTGATTTAATAACATTATTATATCATAGATTGCGGCATAAATCTACATTTTCAGATAAACAATACATTATTTATTGCATTGTATCTAAATTTTCAAATGGGGTCACTTTTGACACCCACAACATGTTATTATTAATAAAATAATTTATGAGGAGAAACGATAATGAAAAAACTTATCGGTTTATTGCTTTGTGCTTTTATACTGACCGCCTTAATAACCGTTCCCGGCTGTTCCAAGCCCAGGGAAGGGGTGTTAAAGGTGGGTATGGAATGCAACTACGCTCCCTTTAACTGGACACAGCCCACCGACGCCAAAGGGGCTGTGAAAATCAGCCAGGATGTACAGTACGCCGCCGGTTATGACGTTGAAATCGCACCGTCTGACCTATGGTGCAGTTTTTCAATACATTGTAGTTGGAAAACAGATTAAACTGCTGAAATACCATCCCTAGTTTGGCTCTGTATTCCGAGAGATTTATCCTGCTTTCGGGAATGTTTACACCTTTATAATATATCTCGCCTCCGTCAGGCTTCTCCAGCATGTTTATACACCGCAGCAGGGTCGATTTGCCCGAGCCGCTGGAGCCGATTACACATACAACCTCACCGCGGCTGACGGTAAAATTAATATCCCTCAATACGGTGTTGGTGCCGAAGGACTTGTAGAGATGGCGTACGTCGACTATTATCTCGTTAGCGTTGGTCATTTCCGTTCCTTTTATATAAATTATATAGTTTTATAGTTTTATATACTCATTTGGCGCGTTTAATGACCTCGACCACCGCTTCATATGAGGTGCCGCTGCGCTGTATGTCGTAATTCTGAGGTCCGTCAATCTTTTTCTCGACGAAACGCAATATCCGGGTCACCGAAAAGGTCAGTATAAAATAGACGACGCAGATAATCAGAAAGGGTTCAAAAAACTTGAAATAACTCGTCGCGATATCCTTGCCGCAGTAATACAGTTCGGTAACCGAGATTACATTGAGCACCGAGGTGTCCTTGATATTGATTACAAATTCGTTTCCCGTCGCCGGCAGGATATTTCTCACCGTCTGGGGAATAATCACACAGCGCATGGTCTGCCAGTGATTCATTCCTATGGCATGCGCCGCGTCAAACTGGCCTTTGTCAACAGAATCGATGCCTCCCCTGACAATCTCCGCCATATAGGCGCCCGTATTCACCGATACGATTACAATACCCGCAAGTATTTTATTGATCTGCATACCGGTAATCATGATAAAACCGTAGTATATAACCATCGCCTGTACAATCATGGGTGTTCCGCGGAAGATTTCGACATATGCCGAGAGTATAAAACTGACGATGCGCTGTATGTACCACAGAAGGTTTTTCCTGTCGGGAGAGGGCACCGAGCGGATAACGCCGACAATGAGGCCGACCGTAAAGCCGATGACCGTGCCCGAGAGGGCAAGCAGCATTGTAACGCCCGCTCCGCGCAGTATGAGCAGCCAGTATTCACTTATTATTCTGACAACCAAATCACTGAATGACATTGGTTTTCCGTTTCTCCGGCGAGATATTCCGAATAAATAAATTTAATATAAGCATGCCGCCGCCTGTCGCCGGACAGGCGGCGGCTTGTTTTATATCAGTTCATTACAGGCTGATTCGCCGTAGCTTCACTCATGAGCGTATCGCGTTCCTCCTCGCTGATACCGGCGAGTATTTCATTAATCTGAGAAACAAGATCCTCTCTGCCCTTGGCGATGCCGCAGGCAACCGTGACATCCTCGTCGCTGACCTCAAAGCCGGCGCCTTCTTCAAATTCTACGTATGTAAGGTCGGCATTGGCAGCCGAGGCGCTGACCCCCTCGGGCTTTTCCGAAACATAACCGTCAAGGGCGCCCGACTGAAGGGCGACGCGCATGGCGGAAAAATCGCTCATGGGGTCCTGCTCGATCACGCCGTCAATCTGGGACACCACGTCGGCGTGAACGGTGCCCTGCTGTCCGACAATCTTCGCCCCGGCAAAATCTGCGAGGGAGGAGGCGGCAGCGTAGGGGCTGTCCTTCCTGACCACGATGATGAGATTTGATTTATAATAATTGTCGGTGAAGTCAATGGCCTCCTTGCGTTCGGCGGTGGGAGACATGCCGGCGATGATAAGGTCTATGGAACCCGACTCAACCGCGGGC
The DNA here is from genome assembly GCA_028709565.1 of Eubacteriales bacterium. Classification (GTDB taxonomy): domain Bacteria; phylum Bacillota; class Clostridia; order Oscillospirales; family CAG-272; genus JAQVWU01. Next base: position 942 of record JAQVWU010000378.1, on the reverse strand, counting down.
GAAAGACCGTCCCACGCAATCTTTACTATCTCCAGTTCCATATTCAGACCGTCTGCAATCCTCGTGCAAAAAAAATCTCCCGACGAATCGCGGCTCACGGCGCTGCATTATCTCGAGAAGGTAGAAATGAGCGCCTATATAAACGCCAAACCCTCTCAGCTGTCCGGCGGACAAAAACAGCGGGTAGCGATAGCGCGCGCCCTGTCGATGGAACCGGACGCGCTGCTCTTTGATGAGCCTACCTCGGCGCTCGATCCGGAAATGGTGGGAGAGGTGCTCAAGGTGATGAAAAATCTCGCCCAAAGCGGCATGACAATGGTTGTCGTGTCCCACGAAATGCAGTTTGCCGCCGAAATATCCGACCGTGTCGTATTCATGGACGGCGGATATATAGTGGAGGAAGGACCTCCGGCAAAGATTTTCAATAACCCGGAAATGGAGCGGACAAGGACCTTTTTAAAGCGCACACTGGAGAAATAAACTTGAGGATTAATTGCAAGAAAGGTAAATACCATGAAATATCGCATTTTCGCTGTTTTGATTCTGACCGCCCTTATGCTGTCCGGATGCGCCGGAGGGACAGCCGAAGACGGTGCTGTTTCCTCTTCCGATACCATCGCCGACGAAACCGGTTCATATCTCGAGACACTGCCCCAGACCGATTTTGAGGGGGCACCCTTCAATGTCCTGTGCCGGGATTATAAAGTATACGAAATCTGGACCGAATCGCTGGACGGCGAGGTGGTAAACGACGCCCTTCACGAGCGCAACAGCCGGATCGGAGAAATGTTCAACACCGAAATAACCCATACCCCGGTCGCAGGGGCATGGGATACGCAGCAGACCTTCAAGGACGCGGTCACTTCAAGCGTGCTCTCCGGCGACATGGCATACGACCTGGTGGCGGGTTATCTGGCGTATACCACCACCCTTGCCATGGAC
>JAQVWU010000035.1 GCA_028709565.1 Eubacteriales bacterium | reverse complement strand
CCCCAAGCCTGCCGGCGAGACGCAGCGCGTCCCCGGTTTCAAAAGCCGGCTGAAAAGCCGAGCGAAAATAATAAGCGCGGACAGCCGCGCCGTTCTTTATCGCTTCGTATAATAAATATGACGAGTCAGTCCCGCCGGAAAAGGCGAGGGCGACCCGCGGGTAAGACGAAAAAAATTCATTCAATGTCATTTCAGCGGCAATCCTCCCATATCAATAATAATACAATATATCATACAATAACACACATTATTTGTCAAGCCCGTTAAAAACCAAACCCGAAAGGCACTTACCACTTGACTTTTAACCTCTCAGGGGTTAAAATATCTAAACAGACAACATTTAACAAACACTGATTTTAGAAACGGGATAATCTATGCTGATAATTAAAAACCTGACTAAAACATACGGCAGCAAGAAAGCGGTGGATGACCTTTCGCTCCATATAAAAAAAGGGGAGATATACGGCTTCATCGGCCATAACGGCGCCGGTAAAACGACAACCATCAAAGCGTGCTGCGGCATTCTGAAGTTTGACAGCGGGGAGATTTTTATTGACGGTGATTCAATTCAAAACAATCCGCTTGAGTGCAAAAAAAAGACGGCATATATTCCCGACAGCCCGGACCTGTACGAATTTTTGTCTGGTATTAAATATCTGAATTTCGTATCCGATATATACGGTATTTCACAGCAGGACCGGACCGCTAAAATCAAAAAATACGCCGGACTGCTCGGGCTGACCGAAGACCTCGCCCAACCGGTGTCCGCCTATTCCCACGGTATGAAGCAAAAGCTGGCCGTTATAGCCGCGCTTATTCATGACCCGAAACTTATAATAATGGATGAGCCGTTTGTGGGTCTGGACCCGAAGGCTTCATTCACACTAAAAGAAATCATGCGTCAGATCTGCTCGGAGGGAGGAGCCATATTCTTCTCTACCCATATCCTTGAAGTTGCCGAAAAGCTGTGTGACAAGGTGGCGATTATAAAAAACGGCAGACTTGTCATATCCGGGGATATGGATGAGGTCAAGGGAAATGTGTCGCTTGAAGAGGTATTCCTCGGATCGGAGGATATGGATGTTTAGAGCGCTGGTCAGAACGAGAATGCAGGCACTGATTTCCTTTCTCTTTCGCGGCGTCCTCAAGAAAAAGCGCAGCGTGCTGATCTTGGTGCTTTTTGCTCTGCTCATGATATATGTCTTCGCCAGTTTTATCCTGCTCTTCGGCGGCATGTTCTACCCTCTCAGTCTGCCCCTGCATGACGCGGGACTCGGCTGGCTCTATTTTGCCATCGCCGGTATAACGGCATTTGTACTGAGTCTGATGGGCAGTGTTTTCTCGGCCCGAACCCAGCTGTTCGAAGCCAAAGACAATGAGATGCTGCTGGCAATGCCCATACCGCCCGGATATATTCTGGCGAGCCGTATGGTTATGCTGCTGGTTATGAATGCCTTCTTTATACTGCTGGTCGCCCTCCCGGCAGGTGTGGTTTATTTCATCAGGATTCCGGGATCGGCGACACAGATAATCTTTTTTATAGCCGTTTTTACACTGCTGCCCCTGCCGGTAACGGCATTGTCATGTGTTTTGGGATGGCTTTTGGCGCTGATAAATACCGGAACAAAACACAAATCGCTGATAACCGTTATTTCCTCGCTTGTCTTTCTGTTCGGATACTTCTATCTATACAGCCGTATAAACGTTTATCTGAACCGGATAATCCAAAACGGAAACGCGGTCGCCCGTACCGTACAACGCGTGATTTTACCCGCTTATCATCTCGGATACGCGGTCGCGGAGACAAATACCGCCAGCCTTTTTTTGTTTTTTATAACCGCCGTGCTCCCCTTCTGGGTTGTATATATCATTTTGTCAAAGAGTTTTTTAACCATAGCCACAACCAAAAGGGGCACCGAAAAAATCATATACGAAGAAAAGGAGCAAAAAGCAAGCGGCGTCACCAAAGCGCTTGTCGTAAAGGAACTGCGGCACTTTATCTCAAGCCCCATGTATATGCTCAACGCCTCGCTCGGTGTAATTTTTGCCGTTATTCTGCCCTTTGCGGTAATAATCAAAAAAGATCAATTGGATCAAATCATATCAATGATGCCCGGATATGAGTCAATGGCGGGACCTGTCGCCGTGATTGCACTGTGTATACTGGCGGCGACCAACTTTATATCGGCACCCTCGATTTCCCTTGAAGGAAAGAATCTGTGGATCTTGCAGTCCTTCCCCGTTGACGGAGGGGATGTATTGCTCTCAAAGGCCTACGCTCATATGACCGTCTGCCTTCCGCCGGGGTTGTTCGCCTCGGTAATGTTGGCTTTCATACTTGACCTCACCCCGTTTATAATCTGCCTTTTGATTGCCGTCCCGGCAGTAATGACCGTCTTCCAGGCGCTGCTGGGCGTGGTTATCAATCTGCGCTTTCCCAAATTCGACTGGATCAGCGAAACGGTCGCCGTCAAGCAGAGTCTGAGTTCGGTGCTTACCATGTTCGGCTCGTTGGCCGTTGTCACCCTGCCGATTATTCTCTATATTTATCTTCTGCGGGACCTGATGTCAGCGGAACTGTGCATAACATTGTTCGGTCTTCTGCTCGGCGCCGCGTCCGCATTGATGTACCGGTTCCTTAAAACAAAGGGCAATGAAATCTATGCGTTCCTCGGCTGACCGTCCGCGTTTATAAACGTCAGGATTTCCGATATTACCTCCTCCCTGTATTCACCCGTCAGTATGCCGTGCCCGCCGCGCGGAGGAGTGAGCAGCTTTTTTGTTCCCTTTACGCTGTCGTATATATATTTACCGCTCCTGTAATGCGACGTATCGTCGTCCGCTGCCTGGATAATCAGCATATCGCATTCGATTTCACCGAAATATCGCCGGGTGGTATACAGCAGTTTGAGAAAATTGACCAGCGACGCCGGTCTTTTGTCGGTACATGCCCTGAAATATACGGGAATATATTTGCGGAAATCGGTTCTGATGTTTTTGAAAATCTGCCTGATATTCCAGTAACAAACAGGAGTGTTAATTGTTATAAGTTTATCGCATTCATGTTCGCGATACAGATTGACGGCGATGAGCCCGCCCGCGGAGAAGCCGGCCAGGACAACCTTTTCACACGTTATTATCATATCCGCATATTCGGTTCGCGCGCTCTCTATCCAGTCCCTGTAAGTGGTGCGTGCAAGGTCCCGCGGTCTTCCTTCATGCCCCTTTACCGCAACCATCCGGGCATAAATATTGCTTTCGGTCAGTTTATCATACAGGGTTCTCACTTCATCCCTGGAACCGGCAAACCCGTGTATCAGCAAAACGCCTGTTTTGTACATACGGCAGCGCTCCAATATCTTTTATTATATAAACGGCGAGACCAATCGTAACAAACGGAACAAAAAGCGCCGGAAACAATCGTACCACGATGTCTTCGGCGTATCGTCACTGGAGCGGATAACGGGAATCGAACCCGCAGTTTCAGCTTGGGAAGCTGATGTTTTGCCACTAAACCATATCCGCGAATCTATTTTATCCATCATATCAATCAAATCAATCAAATCAATCTGTTATTATCTGCACAATAAATCTTTCTTTCACTGCACTGCCTATAATATCACATGGCGGCCCGCTTGTCAAGACATAAATGTTTTTAGTACGTTAAAAATCAATTAAGATGTTTACTATAAAATATATATAGTTTAATTCTAACCGAGGAGCCGCGCAAATGATCAGGGAACCGCAGGATTCGAAAACACATATATTTACGGATGTGATGTCCGGACGAAACGGCATAATAATTGTAGCAACTGTCACAATAATATGCCTGATTGCGGCGTCCTGCGCGGTTTTTGCGGCATGGCAGGTACACAGCGCGGCCAAAACCGCGGGAGTATATATAACCGAACCGCCCCGGACCGACCCGCCACAGACCGAACCGACGCAGACCGACCCGACGCAGACCGAGCCGACGCAAACCGAACCGCCACAAACCGAGCCGCCACAAACCGAGCCGCCACAAACCGAGCCGCCCCGGAAAGAACCGTTGAAATCGGATAACCCCGTCATCATAGTCGATGCCGGACACGGTTATGACGACCCGGGAACGAGCGGCGATTTACTCGGGGATTTGCTGGAAAAGAACATAACACTCGACATAGCGTTAAAACTGGGCGCAATACTGGAGGGCGAGGACTGCGAGGTTTATTATACCCGCAAAGATGACGTCATACCCAAAAACGCGCCGCGCAACACCGAAGGGTTGTATCTGCTCAACGCTTACGCGCGAGAGGATTTTATTAATTTGAAGCAATCCGAAATCTATGTGGATGTAGTGGTCTCGGTCCACTGCGATTCCTACGAACGCGATCCCGGAGTGAACGGTGTGCGGATTTTTTATTATAAAGACAACAGCAAAAGAATAGCCGTTCTCGCCGACAGTATTGCAGCCGCGATCAAAAGGGCACTCGGTATTGAGGATAAGCCGCACTTAACCCCGCCTTCTATCGACGGCCTGAACAGGGAGAACGCCTTTTACATAACAAAATGTACCGACATACCGTCGGTATTGGTCGAAACAGGCTTCGTGACAAACAAAACGGACGCCGCTAATTTTCTCACCGACAAATGGAGGCAGGATATGGCACAGGGCATCGCCGACGGTGTGCTGCGCTTTCTGAAACCCGGATGAAATATACTAAAAATATAACGCGTATCACCGCATTGCTGCTGCTCGCCGCAATATTCGTCGCCTGCCGCACGGAAATACCGTCCGATAACCATAACGAAAACCCGTCCGGAGCAGCCGGATACTCTGTCATGCGCGGAGATACCGCGTCGCCGGTTACAACGCAGGCAGCGGTAAAACTGCGGCGCGCGATCGCCGAGGCGACCGGCGAAGAGATAGGTATTGCCACCGATTATATAAAAGACCCCTCCGAAATCCCCGGTGACGCCAGGGAAATCCTCGTGGGCGAAACCAACCGCGCGGAATCGGCGGATGCGGTCGGCCAACTGGGCGAATACGACTATATCATCAAACGTAAAGGGGAGCGTATAATCATAGCCGGCGGCAGCGATATGGCAACGGCGGCGGCGGTGGACCGCTTCATCGCCGATTATATAGACAGGGACGCGAAGAGATTGAATATAACGGAGGATTTAAATTACATGCACAGATTCGAGAAGACAGACAATTCATCGCTTATTCCTCCCTATGTTCCGGACACGGAGGTAACGCTTGTCCCGGCCGAACCGGGCGGAAAACCGATGACACCCGACTGGGTAAAGACGCTGATTATGACCGAAGTTCACATCGAAACCGCAACACCCGGGGGCACCTTCGAAGCGGCGCTGCCGGTACTCGACCACCTCGCCGAAACGGGGGTCAACGGCATATGGGTAACCCCTATCTATGAAAAGGGGCCGGGCGGAAACGGTTACGGCAACATCGGTCCGCACACCGTCGAGCCGGCGCTTACCGGTACAACCGACCCCGAAAAGAGCTGGGAGTCGGTCAAAAACTTTGTCGACGAGGCGCATAAGCGCAACATACGTGTCATACTCGATATCATCACCTGGGGCACGGTAACGGCCGCCCCCCTGTTCACCGAACACCCCGATTGGTACAGCGGCACCGCCTGGGGCAACCAGGCATTCGACTGGACAAACGAACAGTTCCGCGAATGGTTTATTTCGGTTGCCGTTGAAAATATTATTAAGACCGGAGCCGACGGTTACCGCTGTGACTGCGAACCGAATTATACCGGATACAGCGTGTTCGAGGAGGTCCGCCGCAGATGCGCCGAGGCGGGACGAAAAATACTGATAATTGCCGAAGACGGCTGCCGGCGCAAGGACACCTATGATTTCGAACAGGACGGTGTGCTCAATTATACAGGCTGGAGCCGCGGCGAACAATACCAGACACCCAAAAAATTCTATATCGACCAATTCAATATAGTGGATTCGGTTAAAAACGGCATCGCCATAGGCGAGAACAGCCTTCAGCAGCGCGGCCGCGGCGGACAATATCGGTTTTACACCTACTGTGTGTCAAACCACGACTTTCAATATTCGATTGTAAACGGCAACAGGCTGGTCCTCGGTTATCAGGCTATACTGGCTCCCTTTATACCGCTGTGGTATTACGGTGAGGAGTTTAATCTGCAGGCCGAAAAGCAGGTATTCTATTTTGTGCCGGTGGACCGCTCGCTGCTTGACGATTACGATAACCGCATGTTTTTTGAGGATATAAAAAAATACATCGGAATCAGGCGTTCATATCCGGAGATTTTTGAATATTATCCGGAAGACCACCGCGATTCCAATATCTGCGCGGTAGACACCGAAGGCACAAATCTCACGGCATATGCCCGGTACGCGGGCGACCGCGGAGTAATCGTTGTGCCCAACAACAACAATGAAGGAAAAGAGATATCCGCCCTCGTTCATGTCCCGTTTGACGACATGTTCCCCGGCCCGGCTGACCGCTATACCGTCACCGACCTCATGACCGGAAGAATTGTCGCCGAGGGAACCCGCTCCGAAACCTCCTCTTTTGACGCCGTGATAAAGAATGAACACATGGGCGTTTATCTCATCGAGAAGCGATAAACAAACAAATATACGCACAACAAATCAAGTGAAGGGATGTGACCGTCAATTGAAGACTTTTATGGGGAAAAACTTTCTGCTGAATACCGACACCGCCAAGACCCTTTATCATAATTATGCAGCCGAACTGCCGATTATCGATTACCACTGTCATGTCAGCCCGCGGGAAATAGCCGAGGATAAACGCTATAACAATATAACCGAGCTTTGGCTGGGGGGGGATCACTACAAATGGCGCGCGCTCCGCTCCTGCGGCATCCCGGAGAATTGCATTACCGGCAGCGCCTCCGATTACGAAAAATTCGCCGCGTATGCCTCGGTGATGCCCATGCTTATCGGCAACCCGCTGTATCATTGGTCTCACCTCGAACTTAAGCGATATTTCGGGTATGACGGTATACTTAACGCCGAAACCTGCGACACGGTGTGGGAACTGTGCAACGACAAACTGGCCGGAAGCGAAATGAGTGTGCACCGGATAATTAAGAACTCCCGCGTGGAAAGGCTGTGCACTACCGATGACCCGTGCGATACCCTCGAATATCACGCCGCCCTGGCAGGCGACGACAGCTTTGATGTCGCCGTGCTGCCGGCCTGGCGTCCCGACAAGGGGGTCAATATAGAGCGTGCCGGCTGGAAAGAATATATCGGGCGCCTCGCCGAAATATCGGGCACTGATATTGCCGATATCGATTCCCTTAAGGCCGCCTTCGCGCGCCGGCTCGACTATTTTGCGGCGCACGGCTGCCTGACCGCCGACCACGGCATTGACGATACAATACCCTTTCTCCCCGCGGACAACCCGCACATGTCCGCCGAGGTATTCACAAAGGTGTTTAACGGGTTCAGACCCAGCGCCGGAGAAACCGCCGTATTCAAGACCGAGATGCTCTGCTTTTTCGCGTCCGAATATAAAAAGCGCGGATGGGTTATGCAGCTTCATTTCGGAGTATTGCGCAACGTAAGCGATGTTATGTTCAAAAAGCTGGGTCCCGACACCGGATTTGACGTTATAGGCGCGCGTCCGAGCGTTACCGAACTCGCTGGTCTGCTCGGTCTGATGGAAAAACGCGGTGCGCTGCCCCGCACACTGTTGTATTCGGTAAACCCGACCGACAATGCCGCCATAGGCGCGCTGTGCGGAGCCTTCCAGACAGACTCGGAGGGCGGCATGCCCAGAGTCATGCAGGGGAGCGCGTGGTGGTTCAACGATCACCATGCGGGCATGCGTCAGCAGATGACCGCTCTGGCCAGTCTGTCCGCTTTCGGGCGTTTTTTGGGCATGCTGACCGACTCCCGCAGTTTTATCTCTTATCCTCGGCATGAATACTTCCGCCGTATTCTGTGCGATATTATAGGCGGCTGGGTAGAAAACGGTGAATATCCCGCCGATATCGATTCGCTGGCGGAGATGGTCATGAACATATGCTATAATAACACAAAGGCCTTCTTCCGTTTTTCCTGAAAATCCTGAGTTTAGCGTGTAACCGGAATGTCTGATTTTTTTATTGAGCGGCATTATTGGTATTACCGGAATTGTGATAAAATTTGATAACGAAAGGCTGTTGTTATATATGAAACTCTCTTTTTCCACCCTCGGCTGTCCCGATTGGACTTTCGGCGATATTTTTTCAACCGCATCCGATCTGGGTTACGACGGCATTGAAATCCGGGGCATTGCCGATGAGATTTACGCCCCCAAAATCGCCGCTTTTTTACCCGGACAATTGCCCCAAACCCTGGAAACCCTGCGGCGCACAAACCTGACCTTTCCCATCCTCACCTCAGGCGCCTATCTTTCGGGTAATGAAAACCTCGCCGACGCCGAATTCGAGGTAAAGGATTATGTCCTGTTGGCGGCTAAAACGGGCACAAAATATGTCCGTGTGATGGGTGAGGAAACCCCGGGTCCAAAGGTGAACGCCGACACGCACACGACAGCCGAAAAATACGCGCTTCTCTGTGATTTTGCCGCGGATTTCGGCATCGATTTGCTTATAGAAACAAACGGTTATCTCGCCGATACCTCCGCCATGGCGGAACTGATGGAGCGCACGGCGCATCCCAATATGGGCGTTATCTGGGATATACACCATACCGTACGCTTCTTCGGAGAAACACCCGCGCAGTCGGTAAAAAACATCGGCAGGTATATAAAACACGTTCATATCAAGGACTCGGTACGCGGCCGCAACGGTAAAATCACCTATATGCTGACCGGTTACGGCGATATGCCGGTTGAGGAAGCGATAAATGAGCTGACCGCCATAGGTTATACGGGATTTTTATCCTACGAGTGGGTGAAGCGCTGGTCACGTGAACTTGCCGAGCCGGGTGTCGCCTTCCACCAATATATCAGTTATATGAAGAGCCTCATCCGCCCAGACTGAGCGCGGCGCTTTTGAGAATCCGGCAGGAATCATCCATCAGCCCGAATTCATACTCATGAAGGGGCAGGCGTATTTTTGACTTGATACCCGACCGTCCTATTATACACGGCAGGGCGGCGCATACCCCGCTCTGACCGTATTCACCGCGAAGAAAGGCCGATACGGTCAGAATATTGTTTTCGTCGCCGAATATCGCGCGTGTTATCCCGGCCGCCGCCGCCGCGTTTCCGTGCGGGGCGCCGTCCTTCGAATCGGTTCGGCGTATGCGGTCGGCGATTGTTATTATCTCGTCGAACCGGAAGTTTGACGCAGAGTCATCGCAGACCTCGAGCACCGGTTTTGTCCCTATCATAGCCTGCGACCACGGTATAAATCCGCTGTCGCCGTGTTCCCCCATAACATAGGCGTTAATGTCCCGCGGCGACACACCGAAATAATCGCCGAGTGTGCGGCGCAGCGCGGCGGTGACGGCGGCGGTGCCTGTTCCGATAACCCTCTCGGGCGGAAAGCCGGATTCCTCAAGCGCGGCTAAGGTCGTAATGTCGACCGGTTCGGCGGCTATAATCAGAATACCGTCAAATCCCGCTTTCAGCACCGCGCGGACCGTATGGCGCACCTCCCCGGCGGACCTGCGCATAAATGCGCTATCATCCTCCCCGGTCTCACGGCCTCCGCCGAACACCGTGAGTATATCGGCACCCGCCGCCGCTTCAAACGCTCCGGCGGCAATGTTTATATGCGATCCGATAAAAGCCGCTGCCTGGCCCAGGTCGGCCGCCTCACCGGGACCGGCGTCAATAATATGCAGTCTGTCACAGCCGGCGGTATACAGAAGAGAAAGGGCATAACTCATGCGGGCAGCCCCCCGTCCGGCTGCCGCCACCGTCTTTATACAACGTTCTTGCGCGCCATTTTCGGTCTTTTCAGCCATCCCTTGCGTCTCCTTCCCCTCATCTTTCATGATAATGCTATTGCATTTTATAAATTAAATATATATGTTATTATTCGAATAAAAACGGCAACAATACAATCACAGGCAAAAATCCATAAAATAATGTAAACCAGGAGTACAGTACAATGAAAAACTTCCTGCAGCTGCTCGAAAACGACAGCCGTCTGACCGCCGAACAACTTGCTGTTATGTGTGACAAGGAGGTCGGCGATATTAAAACACTGATCGAACAATATGAACAGGACGGTATTATCCTCGGATATAAAACAATTGTAGACTGGGATAAAACCGACCGCGAATATGTCACGGCGCTCATTGAATTAAAGGTGGCGCCCCAGCGCGACCGCGGCTTTGACCATGTCGCGGAGAAGATCTACAATTATCCCGAGGTACAGTCGGTTTATCTGATGTCCGGGGCATATGACCTGTGTGTATTAATCGAGGGACGCACCATGCGCGAGGTCGCTTTCTTTGTAGCGAACAAGCTGGCGCCCATGGAATATATTGTGTCCACCGCAACCCACTTTGTACTCAGAAAGTATAAAGACAAAGGGGTTGTTTATAACGGACCGGAAATCGACGAGAGGGGACACAGCCTTTGACTTTCAACTATGACAATGTAATATCAGACAAGGTGCGCTCGATTCGCCCGTCAGGCATTCGCAAGTTCTTTGACCTGCTGGACGAAATGAAGGGTGTGGTATCCCTTACCGTAGGGCAGCCCGATTTCGTGACGCCCTGGCATATCCGCGACGCGGCGATTGAAAGCATCGAAAAGGGACGCACCTACTATACCTCAAACAAAGGACTCGCCGAACTGCGCGAGGAGATCTCCCGTTATCTTAACCGCCGCTTTGGTCTGAACTATTCGGCCGATGACGAGATTATCGTAACGGTGGGGGGCAGCGAAGCGATAGACCTGGCCATACGCGCGCTTATAAATCCCGGCGATGAGGTAATCATTCCGCTGCCGGCCTTTGTATGCTATGAACCGCTTGTTAATCTGGCGGGCGGCGTACCGGTAATTATTAATACAAAGGAAAGCGACCGCTTTAAACTGACCGCCGCTGACCTGCGCGCCGCCATAACACCCAAAACCAAACTGCTGATATTGCCCTTTCCCAACAATCCCACCGGCGCTATAATGACCGCCGAGGACCTGGAGGCTGTAGCGGCGGAGCTGCGCGGCACCGACATTATGATCCTGTCCGATGAAATTTATGCCGAGCTGACCTACGGACGGCAGCACGTTTCCATTGCCGCGCTTGAGGGTATGCGCGAGCGCACCCTGATTGCCTCCGGCTTTTCAAAGGCATACGCCATGACCGGATGGAGGCTCGGTTATATCACAGCCCCGGCGGAGCTGACCTCACAAATGTTCAAAATTCATCAGTTCGCGCTGATGTGCGCGCCCACCGCCAGCCAGTATGCCGCCATTGAGGCGATGAGAAACGGCGACGAGGATATCGAGTATATGGCTGAGGAATATAACCGCCGCCGCCGGTATATAGTCAACGGTCTGCGGTCCATAGGCATTGACTGCTTTGAACCCGAGGGCGCCTTTTATGTCTACCCGAACATCGCGCGTTTCGGCATGACCAGCGAGGCATTCTGCGAAAAGCTGCTCTACGATTACGGTGTCGCCATCGTTCCGGGAACGGCCTTCGGCGACTGCGGCGAGGGTTTCGCCCGCATCTCCTACGCCTATTCGGTAGCCCATATAACAACCGCGCTGGATAAACTCGAGAAATTCACAAGAGATTTCGGCCAATTCGGAACATAATAAAATTCTCCCGCACAATAAAGTGCGGGGGTCTCTTTTTTATAAAAACAAACATACTCCAGTAAAAAGTCAATAAGAAACGGATATAAGCAGAGAGAAATCATTAAAATTAGCATAACAAACTCAAGATTATAAAGATTTATACCTCGAAAGGGATGAGTTTTTAAATTTCTGCCACGTTGCCAGCTTTTTCGAACAACTGTTTTCTAAATTGAATATGATGAATATTTGTATATAGCGCCTGAGTTGAAAACACCCTCGACAGTGTAGTCCGGCTAAAGTATTCAGTTTGGCGGCTGAATACTCTTGTTCCTGAGAGCCGCCTGTCCGGGCGTGACAGAGCCAGGTGTCCGGAGCTCACAGAGCCATGCTTCCGCTATGACGGAGCATATTGACAAAAAAATAAATAAAGTGACATCATATAGATGCTTTAGCCATACAGGAGGGTAGTGCAACGGTGAGGACCGACATGAGCGCCGGATACGGGGTTAGCGGGAAGAGTGATACCATGACACATGGGAGTCGCCCTTCTTTTTTTAGTTTGGTACACATATTACCACTCTTCCCGGAAACCTTTAAAGCGTTAAATCCCGGGGTCTGGGGCAGAGCCACAGGATACCTTATTCACTCAATTTTTTATCGAGTCCGTAGACTTCCCTCATGGAAACATCCTTGCTAGGATCGATGCTTTCAATATTGATCTTGTAAGCGTCATGGACGATTCTGTCAAGAATTGCATCAGCCAACGGACTGGCAGATCCCCCCAACTGTTCATACCAGCCTTCACTCCTGAATTATGAGCAAAAAATCGTCGAGGATTTCTTACGGCGATGGTGCAGCAATTCAAAAATGTCTTGCTGCTCTTTTTCGAATGGTTTCAACAATAACCATTCATCGAAGATCAACAGCATTGGATTGCAAAATTTTGCCATCAGCTTTTTGTATGTTCCTTCGTTCCTTGCCATCTCCATATCGATTAGAAAATCCGGCAAACGAACATATTTCACTGTGAAATACTGTTTACAGGCTTCCATACCTAGCGCACAGGCAAGATAGGTCTTACCGCTTCCGGTCGTTCCCGTGATGAATATATTTCTGTATTCAGAGACATACTCGCATGAGGAAAGCCTCGTGATCAACTCTCGGTTCAGCTTTCTACCGGATTTGTAATCAATATCTGCAATATGTGCTTCCGGTTGGTCAAATTCAGCCGGCTTCACAAGTCTGTTTAACCGGTTGCTTTTCCTACTGCTGTACTCAATGTCTACCAGCATACCGAAGCGGTCTTCAAACGGGACATCAATCATTTTTGTATCTGTGATCTGCACCGTAAAAGCGTCAGCCATGGCGGTCAGACGCATCTCAGCAAGTTTATCTGCTATACTTCTGTTTGTCATTGTCACTGTTTCTGCATATTCCGCGTGAGATTGAACAACGTGACCGCGCAAGTTGAACAGCGCGACCGCTGAAACTGAACACCTATTCCGCCCAGGTTGAACACCTAATATTTACACATATAAAATTCTCCTGTAAAAT
>JAQVWU010000377.1 GCA_028709565.1 Eubacteriales bacterium | reverse complement strand
TCTGCTGTATATCGCGATGGGTCCGATGATTCCCGGACTGCCCTTTCCCGCCTATATCAGTCCGACAAACCATCCGCTACGATTTGCGCTGATACAGCTGATACTGGTTTTACCGGCTATAGCCGCAGGCTACAGGTTTTATACGGTTGGTTTCCGGGCGATTGTTCAGCGGAGTCCCAACATGGATTCGCTGGTCGCAATCGGCACCTCAGCCGCGGTCATATACAGCCTGGTGTCCACATACCGCATTGCCGCCGGAAGTCACGACGCCATACATGAGTTGTATTATGAGACGGCGGGTGTTATCATCACCCTGATTCTGCTCGGCAAAACCCTTGAGGCAATAACCAAGGGCAAAACATCGGAGGCTATTAAAAAACTCATGGGGCTCACACCGCGAACCACCGTTACGGTCAGGGACGGCAGGGAGATTGAAATCCCGGTTGACGAGGTGGAGATCAACGATATAATTATAATCAAACCGGGCGAAAAAATACCGGTTGACGGTGTTGTTGTCAGCGGTCATTCGTCGGTTGACGAATCGATGCTGACAGGTGAAAGCATGCCGGTTGACAAAAAAGCCGGAGATGTTGTATATGCCGCCGGTATCAATAAAAACGGAACCATCTCATTCAGGGCAACAAAGGTTGGCAGCGATACCGCCCTGGCGCAGATTGTCCGCCTGGTTGAGCAGGCACAGACATCAAAAGCCCCGATTGCGGCCCTTGCCGATATAGTATCGGGTTATTTCGTTCCGATAGTATTTGCCGTCGCGGTTATATCCTTCACAGCCTGGCTGATCGCCGGTGAATCGTTGGTATTTGCGCTGAAGATATTCATTTCGGTGCTGGTTATCGCGTGCCCCTGCGCCCTCGGACTCGCTACACCTACCGCCATTATGGTCGGAACCGGAAAAGGCGCCGAATACGGCATACTGATAAAGAGCGGTGAAGCACTGGAGACGGCGCATAAGATTGACACCGTTGTTCTGGATAAAACGGGAACCATAACCGAAGGCCGGCCTGAAGTAACCGACATTATACCCGCGCCGGGTATTACCCGCGAAGAATTGCTTGCGGCAGCCGCGTCAGCCGAAAAAGGTTCGGAACACCCCCTCGGTGAAGCCGTCGTCAGAGCAGCCGAAAGGGAAAATATCGCATTTGCCGAAGCGAATAATTTCAACGCCCTGCCCGGTTCGGGTATTGAGGCTGAAATCAGGGGCAAGATAACGGCTGTCGGCAATAAAAAACTTATGAGTGGCAGGAATATCTCTACCGAAACATTTGAAAACCAATCGGATTTATTCGCGGTCGGGGGAAAAACACCGGTGTATGTCGCCATAAATAATAAAATATCCGGTATCATTGCCATAGCCGATGTGGTTAAAGAAAGCAGCGCCGGCGCAATCGCTAAATTGCGTTCAATGGGCATCGAGGTGGTCATGATAACGGGCGATAACCGCAAAACCGCGGAAGCCGTGGCCAAGCAGGTGGGTATTACCGGGATATTGGCGGAGGTATTGCCCCGGGATAAATCAGATGAAATTAAAAGACTTAAATCAGAGGGCAGAAAAGTTGCAATGGTGGGTGACGGCATCAATGACGCACCCGCTCTTGTCGAAGCAGATATCGGCGTCGCCATAGGGTCAGGCACCGATGTCGCAATGGAATCTGCCGATATCGTCCTCATGAGAAGCGACCTTACCGATGTCCCTACGGCTATAAAGCTGAGCAAAAGCACAATCAGAAATATCAAACAGAACCTCATATGGGCATTCGGTTATAACACAGCCGGCATACCCGTCGCGGCGGGTCTGCTGTATATCTTTGGCGGACCGCTGTTGAATCCGATGCTGGCGGCGGCAGCGATGTCGCTGAGTTCGGTATCGGTGCTGACAAACGCGCTCAGACTCAAGAGGTTCAAGCCATAAAAATTAATAAAAAAACGCGGAAACAAACATCTCCGCGTTTTTTTAATATCGATTTCAATTGTCCGGATTTTCCCTCATGGCTTCAATCGTCCTGACAATAAGGTCGTCCAGTTCCCATCCGAGCATAGCGGCGCCCCGTTCGATTACCTCCCTTGAGCAGCCGGCAGCGAAATTCGCAGTCTTAAATTTCTTTTTTACCGATTTAAGCTCAAGATCCCTCACGCTTTTGGACGGACGCATAATCGCTACAGCACCTATCAGACCGGTAAGTTCGTCAGCCGCGTAAAGGACCTTCTCCATTTCATGTTCGGGTATGATATCAACGGTCAGTTTATAGCCGTGGCTTGCCGCCGACCGGATTAATTCCTCCTCCACGCCGTGACTGCGCATAAGTTCCTGCTGTTTTATACAATGCTGCTCCGGATAAAGTTCAAAATCCAAATCATGCAGCAAACCCACAATGCCCCAGAAATGTTCCTCTTCGGCATAACCGAGCCGGCGGGCGAAATGTTTCATTACACCTTCCATAATCTGCGCGTGTCTGAGGTGGAAGGGTTCTTTGTTATAACGGCATAGCAATTCCCACGCGTCCTGTCTGCTTAATTCTGTCTTCATATTCAGCCTGTTAACCTCTCAAAACTCTCAAAATATATATATGCAAATTATTATTTTAGATTATAACTCCGCCGCCCACCACGCAGTTGCCGTCATACAGAACAACCGACTGGCCTTTGGTAACGGCCCGCTGCGGCGTTTCGAATTCCAGACGCAGTCTGTCCGCCTCAATCTGCTCGACCGTTGCCGTCTGTTCCTTTTGACGATATCGGATTTTTGCACTGAGCTTAACGGGGGATGTTATGCTGTCACAGGCAATCAGGTTTATCCGTGCCGCATCAAGGTTTTTTGTATACAGTTCGCTGTCACTGCAAAGTATTATGCGGTTTTCCTCGGGCAGCAACTCGCATACATATAAAGGTTCCGCCGAAGATATGCCCAGCCCCTTATGCTGCCCCACGGTATAGCGGATAATACCCTTATGCGTTCCCAGCACCTCTCCCCTTCTGTTGATAAAGCTGCCGGGCTCGAACTTTTTGCCGGTGTATTGTTCGATAAAAGAAGCGTAAGCACCGTTGTTTACAAAGCATATATCCTGGCTTTCCTTTTTTCGCGCGTCGGCACAACCGTATTCCTCGGCGATTTCTCTAACCTCGGCTTTTCGAAGGATGCCGAGAGGAAACAGCGTCCGCGAAAGCTGCTG
>JAQVWU010000034.1 GCA_028709565.1 Eubacteriales bacterium | reverse complement strand
GTGCTCTTCCCATCTTCGGCATCGAATTTCGGAATCGGTACAATCCCGTAATCCTGTTCCATGTTCCGCCATTTATCACCGCTTAAATGGGTCAGCGCGATTTCACAAAACAACGCTCTTCCTTCATAAAATGTTGAATAAGCGTTTTCGTAAGTGTTAATATCGGTATGATAATTGGAGTTATTGGTAATTACCACATCATAAATCTTCATGTAAATGGCGAGATTTTTTTCGATATCAAGATTGAGTTCAGGCATATCATATTCATCTTTTTTTATAATTGTACCGCCTGCTCCGTAATAAAAGCTATAGGGACTGTCAAGATACCAGCTGGTCAAACCAAACAAATCGTCTTTTTCTGTTATTTGACCGTCACCATTCAAGTCCCGGGTTATATCCTTTGTAAGTGCCGATAAATCATCAAGCGTCCATTTGCCGTCGTATGCCGGTTGATAGGGGTATGTTAAATTGTAGTTGTCGAACAAATTCTTATTAAACGCCATACAGGATGTACGCAGCAGCGTGTCCGGCAGAATATCTCCGGCGGCAAGAAATAACTTACCCCCGATTCGGAAACCGTTTTCCGCGTCGTCATCCCACCATATTTTATCGATATCAATATATTCGAGGTCATTGATGGGATAATAGTGTCCGCTCGACGCAATAGAAGCGCCCTCAACCATATGAATAAAAACCATATCATAGTCATCGGTCTGGGCGGCAACAGCCTTCTTAAACTGTGCGGTAACTTCCGCATAGTTTTCGTGAAATTCGGCTTCGATATCAATGTTAAAGCGCTCTTCTGCTTTTACATCGCGTGCATATTCGGCGTCGTTTAAAACCTCTCCGTCAGCTTCTTCGATGCCGATTGAATCAACAATGGTTAATACGGTGAATGTATAACCTTCAAAATTCGAATCGGGCAGGTTATCCATGATTTCTGTTTCCTCATTCTGTACATCCGAAGCGGTTGTAACGCCGTCAGCTGTATTAACATTTGTATTGTCGGAACAGGAAACGATTACAGTCAGCGTAATCAGGCAGCATAGAATCACAGAAATTATTTTTTTCAAATTTTGTTCCTCCGGAAATTTAATTTTATAAATAAAAATACCCCACCGAGCCGTGTAAATCAAGAATTAAGAAACCCTGCTCTGCAAGGTAGGTGTCCTCTCCATAATCTTGTGCTCCCAGCGTCCCGTTCAACCGTGATAAAAGCAGGATTGAGGGGGAGGTCTGCATTCCCATTACGGAAGTCCGGACTCCATTTATTCTTTGTGGGTTTAATTACTTGAAATATCACAAACTAAGCAGGAATATTAACGAAGGTTTTAGGTTGCCTTTTGTTACAGTATATAAAATCCGGATTAAATTATTACTTGTTTGTTTAACCGGGGTGTAGAGGCATTCGTTGTGCTTTTGCTGTAAGTTAATTATATCATAAAACCCACAAAAATTAAACATCAATAAGTTACAAAAGAAATGCATTTAATTTATGCAGAATGCCCAAAATGTCAGACGGTGACTTTATTCACCGTCTGATTGTTGTACAGTATTACCAATTACCATATAATATTATTTTTATTAAATATCGTCATCGTAATCTACCGTACCGAATAATTCATCATCAAATATATCGGCTACACGGTCAAACTCATCATCATCATTAATTGTAACCAGTGATTCTTCACCGTCATCATCCAATTCAACCTTAAGAATTACATACTCCTCCTCTTCATTATCATCGATAGGCACTAATGCCAAATATGTGGAACCGTCTATCTCACGGTTTCCTATCAACTCAAATTGATTTTCATTACCGTCTTCATCTGTGAGCGTATAAATTTCATCACCGTAAAGATCGTCTGCCATTGCGAAAACCTCCCGCTAAATAAATTAATCGTTGGTATATTCTATAATGATTTATATCTTATGTCAACAGCTTTTTACAAATCAGATGAAAAACTTTATTTAACAACATTTTGTGCTTGTTTTTTTAATTTGCCGTTGCGCAGAAACAAATAAAGTTTTGGGAAATTATTTACTAATATGCGCCTGAGTGTTTTGCGCATACTTTCGAAAAGGTCACTTATAAACACGAGAAGGCGACGCGGGGTAATAGGACCGGTGAACCAGAAATCCAGCCATTTCTCGTATATACGCCCTATGCGTCCGTGTTTAAAAGCCCATTTATAACGTTTTACATAATACATAAAAAAATTGGCGGCGAACAGCACTTCATGTTCGGGAAATTGTTTTTGTTTTAACGGGACACGGCAGTCAGGCGGGATTACATCGGGTACAAAACCGGCTTCTTTTGCAATATCGTGCAATACAGTCATGGGATATGGATAAAATATATTGGCGATAATCCGGTCGCTTTTTAAACGGGCGTTAAGTTTTATTGTTTTTAATGCGCGATGCAAATCCTCATACGGCAAACCCACAATATTATATGTCAAAACGTTAATGCCATGTTTATGGAACCATTCGCTGGCGTCTATCATCATCTCATCGGTCATTACACGTTTAAGATATTTC
This sequence comes from Eubacteriales bacterium, assembly GCA_028709565.1. GTDB lineage: Bacteria > Bacillota > Clostridia > Oscillospirales > CAG-272 > JAQVWU01. The sequence continues at coordinate 10,814 of JAQVWU010000034.1, read as the reverse complement.
GTACGTATTTCATTATCTCCGCTTTCCACACCGATATCAATGGTATAACAACCGGCTTCCTTCATTTTTATAACCGTATCTTCCGTGAGTACATCAAAACGAAGATTGCATGTAAAAGGTAAATTAATCTCTTTTTTATACAATTCGATGAATTCATCAAACCAGGCAGGATACATATTGAATATGGCGTCACGAAAATTCAGATATTTAATTTGGGGATGTTTGTTAAGCAGTGTTTTTAAATATAAAATACTGTTTTCAGGTGAACGGAAACGCGCATATTTTTTTCGGTTCGGATAAACATTGCGAAACTGCGAATTGCCGCAATAGGTACATGAAAACAAACATCCGCGGCTCATCATTACGATTGCAGTATTGATTTTTACACTGTCCAAATTATCATAATCAAACAAATCAAAATCGGGTATGGGGATTCTTTCCAGGTCCTCGAATATCGGACGAACCGGATTTTTTTTGAACGAACCGTCGGGCAATTTAAAATATAAACTTTCAATATCGGTATAATCAACGCCTTCTGTCATAGCATTGCACAGGTCCAGTTCGGCATACTCACCGTCACCGACACAGACAGCGTCCACTCCGTCAATGGTCAATACCTCTTCCGGAACCAGAGTGACATGGTAACTGCCGCAAATGACAAATGCTTCCGGGCATACTTCTTTTGCCCATTTTATATAGTTTTTCGAGTCGGGGAGAGCGGTGGTACGAATGGAAAAACCTATGATATCATAGAATCCTGCCTCTTGTTGGTTTTCCTGCGCAATAAGCTTTGATTTAAAATCCGCCTCTTCATGCAGATATAAAAGATGCATTAATTCGACTTGATGCCCGCTTTGCTTTAAAACAGCGGAAATGGAGGCCAACCCTTCGCTGTAGTTGCCTCCCGAGGTACGACCTGCACTGTCACGGTCCGTATAATCGGGATACACCAACAGCATACGTACTTTTTTGCCGTTTGTATTTTTCATTATTATATTATAATATCACTTTCTGTATACTATTTTAATCTGTTATTCCAGCGTAAGGTATGCTTCCATAACCGATTCGAATTGCCTGACAGCCTTGGTTTCCTGAGCAGCGTAATAAGAAGCAAAATTATTATCTTTATTTTGCATCAGTGTCTGGAGCATAAACGCAAAACCCGTCCAGTTGTCATAAAAATAACCAAAATCAAAGGTACGTCCGCTGAGAATCATATCCATAATCTGAACGCTCTCGTTATCACGCGCATATTTTACTTTCAGCGCCGTTTCATAATACAAGGGCACCACCTGACGGTAACTTTCGGCGTTTAACAATTCGGTTACCGCGCCCACAAAAGATAAATCCCGGCTTGTGACAGGAACGGCAAACAACGTATGGAAACCGTCAACCATAGTCAGATAATTCTCCTGATTATTATCGAATTTGGGGTATGGAATGATTCCGTATTCAAATTCCAGATCTCTGAATGATATTGATGTTTGGAAGTTGGCGTTAAGTAAAAATATATTGCCGTTGCGGAACATCAGAAACACGCTCTCCTGATCTTTCGTAGAATATGTGCCGGGATTTTCATAATAAAGATTGTAAACCATATCGACAATTGAGGACCATTTGGTTTGATTCAAGGAAAGTTCCGGCATATTATCGGCATCACGTGTGGTAAGCGGGGCATCAAACGCCCATAAATAAGTAACGGCGGGACTGTTTGTTGTGGTAAACAATCCGTATTGATCGGTATCGGTCATGGTTCCGTCGCCGTCAATATCATAAGCTAAATCTTTTACCGTGTCAAACATCTTATTGTATGTCCAATTTCCTTCCAGAACAACAGCGTACATATCATTGGGATCTATGTTGTTGTTTGCGCCCAGTTCTTTGTTGAAATACATACAATAGGTGCCGCCTATGGTGATGAGCGCATAATCACCTACCATAAGGTAGGCGCGGTTTCCGACCGTCAGCTGCTCAACCGCGCGGTCTATCCACCATGGCTGATTAAGTTCTATGTGCGGTATGGAATACCAATCGGTAAACAGTCCTTCGGGTACCAGAGCTGCGGTACGAAGTGCGTGGCTGACAACCAGATCGTAATCATCAGACGCGGAAACTATTGAAGGCTTCACTATATCAATGACTCCCGTACTGCCCGCTCCCCCGGCAATAGGTAATATTTTAACACCGAGACGTTCTTCAACCGCCATATTGCGATGATAAACAGCGTCGTTTATGATATCTCCGTTTAAGGTTTCCGCCACAATATCCATCTTTTGATATTGTGAATCGTGATATATCACCCGAAATTCTCTGCCCTCAAAATCAAGCGCGGGAACATTGTCTTTTATATCGCCTCTATTCGTTTCCTCCTGCGCCGCTTCCTCCCCAAGGGTAGTCAGCGAATCATCCGGCTGCCCTGAGATGACGGAGGATTCCGCGCAGGATATGATATTTATGGACAGTGTGATCAATAATAATATGATAGCGACAGATTGTTTTAGCATTTTTTATTACCTCTGTTCAGTGTATATTATTCATGCGCATAATTTTCATTATACAATTATAAAACAAAATTGTATATTTGTCAATAAAATTTAATGTTTGGCTCTTTACAAAGACATAATAAGATTATATAATATAATCGTGATAATTATATGTTTATTAAATATGCCGATACGGCATACGGGAGTCTACATATGACAAAAAAGTATAATATAGAAAAATCTATTCAAAAAATAATCGATGCCGTAAAATACGACCTAAACGCCATTAAAGAACGCGATCCGGCGGCTAAAAACGATTTGGAAATATTGCTTTTATATTCCGGGCTGCATGCGATTTTTGCGCATCGAATCTCACATGTTTTATACAAAAAACAATTATATTTTCCCGCGCGGTTAATCAGCCAGACTTCGCGTTTCTTTACCGGTATAGAGATACATCCGGGTGCGAAAATCGGCCGCGGATTGTTTATTGACCACGGTTCCGCGGTTGTCATCGGTGAAACCACGGAGATAGGTGATAATTGTACGATATATCAGGGAGTAACCCTTGGAGGAACAGGGAAGGATACGGGCAAGCGTCATCCTACATTGGGAAATAATGTTATGGTAGGCGCCGGTGCCAAGGTATTGGGACCGTTTAAAATCGGCAACAATACAAAGATCGCTTCAAACGCGGTTGTTTTGGTGGCGATACCCGATAATTCCACCGCGGTGGGCATACCCGCCAGAGTAGTTAAACGGGACAATAAAAAGGTTGATGTATGTGATATGGACCATATACATATACCGGACCCGGTTGCGCAGGAATTGTGTAAATTGCAGATAAAACTGGACAGACTGGAAAAAAGATTAACCGAAATAGAAGAAGTAAAAAACACCGGCATACAGGAGAGGAATCCATGAAATTATATAATACGCTGACCCGTTCCAAAGAGGAGTTTATACCGCTGGACGGAAACACCGCAAGAATATACAGCTGCGGTCCTACCGTATATAACTACGCGCATATAGGTAATCTGCGCACATATATTTTTATGGATATTCTGAGGCGGTCGTTAAAATGGAATGGATATGAATTAATAAATATGATGAATATCACCGATGTCGGTCATCTCGTATCGGACAGTGATGACGGTGAAGATAAAATGGCTAAGACTGCCCGGGAGCAAAAGAAAACGCCATGGGAAATAGCCGAATATTTTACCGGTGTTTTTCTAAAGGATATTGAGCGGTTAAATATATCACGACCTGAAATTATAGCTAAAGCCACCGAGCATATACCCGAGATGATACAATTTATATCCCGACTGGAAAATAAAGATTTTACTTATGAAACATCCGACGGTATATACTATGATATCGGTAAATTCCCCGAATACGGCAGATTGTCGGGGATAAATCTTGATGACCAGCTCTCGGGGGCGCGTGTAGAGATAAATAAGGAAAAGCGGCATCCCGCTGACTTCGCTTTATGGAAAAAAGCTCCTAAAGAACATATCATGCAGTGGGATTCGCCGTGGGGTATGGGTTATCCGGGCTGGCATATAGAATGTTCGGCTATGGGGCTTAAATATCTGGGCGAATATTTCGACATTCATACGGGCGGAGTAGACCATATTCCGATACACCATGAAAATGAAATTGCTCAAACGGTAGGTTTATTGGGGCATCCGGCGGCGAAATTTTGGGTTCACGGAGAATTTATGCTGGTTAATAACGGCAAGATGTCGAAAAGTCTGGGTAATATATATACAATAGAGCAGCTTGTTGACCGCGGTTATTCACCGCTTGATTTCCGTTATTTTTGTCTGAACGCGCATTACAGATCGAAACTGAATTTCACCTTTGAAGGCCTGGACGGAGCTAAAAAATCACTTGCCAATCTGCGCGCGGAGATAACAAAACATAAAAACACCGAAAATGATATAAGCGAGGATATAATCAATTCCTTTTTAACGGAGTTTAATGAAGCCGTCAACGATGATTTAAATATACCGCGCGCTCTGGGCGTATTATGGAACATGGTACGATATGAGGTTAAATCCGATCTTTTATACCGGAAAATATTAAAGACCGATAAAATATTCGGATTAAATCTTGATGCGATTGATGATTTTGATGAATTTGATTTACCCGAAACCACGGACAGTAAACTGGCATCTGAGATTGAGGAACAGATCAAATTGCGTGCCGAAGCAAAGAAAACAAAGAATTATGCCGAAGCGGACCGTATACGTGCGGAGCTTGCCGAGAGAAAAATAATTCTCACCGATACTCCGGACGGTACAACATATAAAATCGAAAAGTAATTAAAAACATGAAGACTGGCTTTACAAAAATGATATTGAAATTATTTATACTGCTGCTGCTTATACAATTGTCAATATCATCCTGCGGTATTATTACCATAAACTATCCGAATATGAATACCGATGAAACCACCGGTGAGGGAAGTTATCCGGATGCGGGTATAAACGATACTCCGCCGGATACTGTTTCTACCTCGAAAGAAATTACTCCCGTTTTGCCTGAAGACAACCAAAAAGCAGCCTCTAAATATCTGGATTCTCTGACATCACGGGATTTTGAGGGCGTGGGTATGGTTATAGCTTCAACCGATAACACGCTGTTTACACCGGAAAACGACGGTTCAGCCACGGTTACTGCGCGATTATTAAGAAACCGCGCCGTCGAAGAAAAATATAACACTATAATAATGTCCAATTTATGCGCAAGTGCAGATGTTATGTTGGCGGAATCAAAGGAAGCATTGAACGCGGGCATGTATTATGCCGACCTGCTTGCGATACCGGCGCGGAATCTGGGCGTATTTAAATCTCAGAATTTGTTATATAATCTTAACTCTTTGCCGTTTACCGATTACAGATCTCCCTACTATAATCTTGATGCCATGAAACAGATGTCAGGCGGCTACAGTATTTACGGTGCGGCGGGAGAATTGACCGAAAATATTTCAGACATGTATATTATTTTTTTTAATAAAACTATCCTGGACAGACATAATATAGTAAATCCATATTTATCGGTTGAAAACGGTGAATGGACCTGGGATAAGATGCGTGAAATGATTTTAACGGTTAATGATAACATTAATTCGTCCGGTGATTTACCCTTAACAGGTCACGCTTCTCAAACCGACACAGACACCTATATAGATATTATGTTTGCATCCACCGGACAACATTATATGGAAACAGGTGTGGGCAAAATACCGATTGTTTCATATAATACAACAAGCACGACCAAACTTATCGAGACTGCGCGTAATCTGTTGTATAATGACGGAACATATTTTACTGACAATGACGAAAACACAGCCATGACTTCATTCATCAACGGCGAAGTATTATTTTATATCGACAGACTTTCAGCATCCTCAGCTTTTATTAACATGCAGGAATCATGGGGCATATTACCCATACCAAAGCTTAATTTATCACAGGGCAATTATTATACCTTTTATGATACGACCGTTCCTGTTATGGCTGCATTGGCGAGCGGTGTAGGTGTCGATAAAACAGGATTGCTGCTGCAGGCTATGAACGCGGCGTCTTATAAACACATTAACGATATATATTGTACCCAACTGTCAAACAATGTTTTACGCGATAACGGATCAATTAATATGCTTGATTATATACGCCTTTACCCCAGATATGATTTTGCTTTTATGTTTGGGTCGGAATATGCATATCTGCCTGACGGTACCTATATGCTGCTGCGAAGGTCGGTGAAAAGAGGAACCGATCTTGAACCGCATTATTCGGATTTTTCACAATTGATATATAAACAAATGTCAAGGGCGTTTGAGATGCCGAATTACTGAATATATATCGGGCAGCTGGAAAACAAGAGTAATTTCCTGTTTTTTTGCTCTCACAGAACTCTTGCGATACTAGGTGACAGGACATGCCCCGCAAACATAAAAAGGAGATGCCGGCGCACCTCCTTTTTGAAAAATCAATTGCTTATTTTAAAGTGGAGAACATGAAATATTTGTATCCGAGGGGTGATGACCATGTGTCGCGGAGTGTATCGCTTTGCAGATAGATGTCAACATAATAGTAGATTGGGGAGAGCATCCAGTCGTCAAAAATTATTTTTTCCGCTTCATGCATCAGGCGCATACGTTCCGTATTGTCTGATGAAGATTTTACCTGCTTTATAAGATCGTCATATTGAGCGTTTGACCATTGGGCGTCGTTATTGCCGCTGTCGGTAATCCACATGTCGAGCATGGAAATGGGATCGTTATAATCGCTCAACCATCCGTTGCGGGCTATCGAATAATCGCCGTTCTTTCTTGTCTCGACAAATGTGTTCCATTCCTGGGACATGATCTCGATTTTGACACCGATTTTACTCCACATATCCTGAAGAGCTTCGGCTATGAGCTGGTGCCCCGAACTTTCGTTATACAGATATTCGATTGTCGGCAGACCTTCACCGCCCGGATAACCGGCGTCAATCAGGCATTGTTTTGCTTTTTCTACATTTCCTTCATAATCATAGGGGTCATAATAATCGCCGCCGACTTCCCGAAATTCCTTCTTCGGATCGGCATCGGTCAGTCCGGTGGCTACAAAGGCGCCTGCGGGGACCTGTCCCGCCTGACCGATATTTACGCATATGTATTCGCGGTCGATAGCGAGGGTCAGCGCTTCACGTATTTTGGGGTTATCCAGGGGGGCTTTTTTTACGTTAAAGCTTATGTAATAGGTACCGAGCTGACCGGCTTTGAAGAATTCGGGTTTATCGCTCCATGTGGTGATTTCGTCATTGGGCAGCGAATCGGCAAAAAGGATTTCGCCTGTCTGGAATGCGTTGAGGATAGTGCTGTCATCCTCCATCAGTACGAATTTGATGGACGCGGGACCGAGATTTTCAAAGTTCCAGTAATTTTCGTTCTTGGCATATGTGATATACCCGCTCGGAACCCATTCGGTTATTTTATACGGACCGTTTCCGATATAGGTTTCCGCTTTGGTTGCCCACGCGTCGCCGTTTGCTTCAATCAGGTCCTGACGGACGGGTGCGAAAGTGGGGAACGCAGTCAGTTCCAGGAAATACGGAGTTTTATTATAGAGCTTGACCACAACGGTTTTATCATCGGGAGCCGTTACATTCAATGTACCTTCATTGAACCCTTCGATAACATCAAACATATAAGAATAATCCGCCGCGGTATCGGCAGATATGGCGCGGTTCCAGGAATAAACGAAATCCGAAGCTTTAAGTTCCGTTCCGTCACTCCATTTCAATCCGTCGCGCAGGCTGAATGTATAGGTCAAGCCGTCATCACTTAAATCATAGGATGAAGCCTGTCCCGGTATGGGTGTGCCTGTTTTGTCAAGGGTGTAAAGTCCTTCGAATGCATGGATAATGAGAGTCGCTCCGTCAACGGTTGAGTTTAACGCCGGGTCGATTGTTGTCGGATTCGGTCCTACGCAGACGGCAAGTTCGTCGATGGGTTTACCTCCGCAGCTTGTAAGTGCAGCCTGGAAAAGGATAAGAAGAACAAAAAGCAATGCTAACTTTTTCATGTTTTCCTCCTAATAAAATAATAAAATTTATTAATAAACATAACAGGTGCTATGTTTAGCTAATCATATTAAATGGCATGCTGCGAAATGACCGGATGATACTTCGCGGAATGGGGGTTCTTCCGCTGCGCATCTTTTAACCGCCAGGGGACACCGTGTGCGGAATCGGCAGCCGGAGGGAGGGTTTATCGGACTTGGCACGTCCCCCTCGAGGATTATACGCTTCTGACGCCGGCATACTTCCGGATCGGCACAGGGTATGGCTGAAATCAGACTTTTTGTATAAGGATGCACCGGATGAAAGTTCAGCTCATGTGAGGGTGCCAGTTCAACAAGCTTTCCGAGATACATAACGCCTATTCTGTCCGAAATATGATGTACCACCGCCAGGTCATGGGCAATGAATAAATAAGTAAGTGACCGTTCCTCCTGCAGTCTCTCAAACATGTTAATGATTTGCGCCTGTATTGAAACATCCAGCGCCGAAATCGGTTCGTCACAGACAACGAAATCCGGATCAACAGCCAAAGCGCGGGCAATACCGATACGCTGACGCTGTCCGCCCGAAAATTCATGGGGGAAACGGTTGGCGTGCTCCGAATTCAAGCCGACAACTTCCAGCAAATTTATGATTTTATCATTTCGTTCTTTTTTACCGGACGCGAGACGGTGTATGTCAATGGGTTCGCCTACAATATCGCCGACCGTCATGCGCGGGTTAAGGGAGGCGTACGGGTCCTGAAATACTATCTGCATTTTACGGCGGTAGGGAAACATTTTAACATGCGTTATATCGCGCCCGTTATAAATAATCTTTCCTTCGGTAGGTTCATAAAGACGCAGCAGAGACCGGCCCGTGGTTGTTTTACCGCAGCCCGATTCGCCGACGAGTCCGAGCGTTTCACCGCGTTCGATATGAAAGGATATGTCATCAACGGCCTTAACCAATTTACGGTTAAATATGCCGCCGCCGACAGGGAAGTATTGCTTGAGATTGCGGACTTCGACCATTATGTTGGTATTGCCGGCATTGTTGTCCCGGTTCTCTGTGCTTTCTTTTTTTGTTACCGCAGCATTACTGGTTTTGTTATTTAACTGCATGTGCCGTCTCCGTTTCAAACGCTTCTTTTTGGCGCAGCCAGCACGCTGTGTAGTGCGTATCGTTTATAAAAGTATAAACGGGTTTTTCACGCAGACAAATTTTCATGCATGAGGCACAGCGCGGCGCGAATGAGCATCCCTGCGGCAATTCGAGCAGATCAACCGGGGTTCCCTCGATTGGTATCAGTTTTTTATGTGAATCTTCGGTCAGTTTAGGTATACTGCGTAATAGCCCCTTTGTATATTCATGTGACGGATTATAAAAAATATCGTCTATCGGGCCGTATTCCACAATCTTGCCGGCGTACATGACCGCGATTTTTTCACAGATGCTGGCTACAATTCCGAGATCGTGGGTGATCATTATTATAGACATGCCGATTTTTTTGCGAAGGCCCATTATCAGTTCCAGAATCTGAGCCTGTATAGTGACATCCAGCGCTGTGGTCGGCTCATCGGCGATCAGCAACTTCGGTTCACACGCGAGCGCGATAGCAATCATGATGCGCTGCCGCATTCCTCCGGAAAGCTCATGCGGATATTGACGCAGCCTTTTTTGGGGTTCATTGATACCGACCAGTTCAAGCAGTTCGAGCGCGCGGGCGTTGGCTTCTTTTGCGTTCTTATCTGTATGCAGTTTTATGACCTCGGTGATTTGATTGCCTATGGTGTAAACCGGATTCAGGCTGGTCATCGGGTCCTGAAAAATCATACTGACCTCAATGCCCCGGATTTTCCTGAATTCCGCTTCGGTTAATTCTTCAATTTGATGACCGTTGAACGATATCCGGCCGGAGGTCATTTTTCCGGGAAAAGCGGTTAATCCCATTATCGAGTAAGCGGTGACCGATTTTCCGGAACCGGATTCTCCGACTATTCCGAGTACTTCACCGTCCAGGAGTTTAAATGAAATATTATTCAGTGCTCGGACTTCGCCTGCGGGTGTAAAAAATGAAAGGCATACATTTTTCATATCGAGTAAAATACCACTCATATTATACCTCCGTTTTCTCTTTAATTTTTCAGTTTGGGGTCAAACGCGTCGCGAAGACCGTCACCGAACAAGTTAAAAGACAGGATTATGAGAGATATCAAGATAGCCGGTGCCAGCAGTCTGTGCGGGTAGGATTGAAGACCTCCGATGGCATCCGATGTCATAGAACCCAGCGAAGGCATGGGTGCGGAAACACCCAGCCCGATAAACGAAAGAAAACTTTCGGTAAATATAATGCCGGGAATCTGAAGCGTGGTAGTGACAATGAGTGTACCGATACAGTTTACAAGCAGATGTCTGCGTATTATTCGCCCGCTGGAGGCGCCCAGGGCGCGCGCTGCGGTAATATATTCATGCTCTTTCAATGAAAGTATTTGAGAGCGCACGATACGCGCCATACCTACCCAGTAGAGCAAGGCAAAAACAATAAATATACAAATGAGACCTATACCGATGGTGTTAATCCATCCGAACCACGGTATATTGTCGGCAAGCGCTTTGAGCGGATATTTTAATGTGACCATGAGCAGGATGATAATCAGTATATCAGGGACTGAATAGATGACATCGACCAAACGCATCATTACAAGGTCTACCATACCCCCGAAATAACCGGCAACGGCACCGTAAACGGAACCGATAACCAGGATT
>JAQVWU010000376.1 GCA_028709565.1 Eubacteriales bacterium | reverse complement strand
TAATAACTATATTTTATAATCAGGTTGTTAGTTTTGTTGTCATAAGCCAGACTGCTTAACTTTAATCCTGCGTCACCGCCCATAAAGCCGCTGTCTGTTTCCCGTATAGTATCGATTATTATACCGGTAGCTTTAATTTTTTCCGAAATATCATAATTGCCGTCATAAAATCCGTAACTTAAAACATCCGATATATTAATGCCTCCGTTGTTCTTATTTGTGTTGTATATAATCTTGTCTGAAAGAACCTCCAGTTCGCCGTGTGTTTCGATATAAACAAGTGTTCCGTCTGTATTTATAAAGCTATTGAGCTTATCGGGATTAAATCCGAACAGCTTCAGTATACGGTCAGCCGATTCACCGGAAAATTTAACATCATTTATATTTGTAACAGTTATATCGTGTGTCGATATATCTTTGCTATAGATTAACGCAGTGTCTGTAAGCGGCAGTTTGTATGCCAAAACAGATTGATTCGCAGCGGCAAAACTATAACGTGCAAAAAAACTGTTTCCGTAATAGGGCAGCATGCTTTTTATGGTAAAATACTTACGCGGTTCGCTGCTAATATAGTCATAATCAAAAACCGCTACGTTGCTGTTATCGTCCCTTGTAACGGCATGAATGCTGTATGATTCATCTCCGTAATAATTGAACATAATAAACATTTCCCGGATAAAAACAACACTGTCGTCAGAAACCGGCGTGTTCTGTTCAATGTCTAAAAAAGAGCCGATAACCACAGAGGGCAGCAACGCTGCATATTTAATATATATATAATTATTTCCCGCAATACAGGACTTCCATATCGCTTCTCCCTCCAGTAAATCTTTTCTGTTGCAAATATAATCTTCACCTAATACATATTTAATATATTCAGACGCAGCCAGATAAGCATCTTTTGTGACTTCAGCGTTGTTTATGGGACCTATCAAACCTCTGTCAAAATTCATTCCGATTAATTCCGGTATGATGAAAGATATATTATAGTTATCATGTATAATTGATGTTCCCTGCTTTAACATCAGCAAGGTGTCGACGGGTATATTATCTTCAGATCTCAACATAAATCGCTGAGACCGGACAATATAAACGGAGGCAAAAGTAATCATGCTGATAAACAGAACTGCACATATAAAAATATTTATATATGTTATCAGTGTTATTATTGCATTTTTTCGATTATTTTGATCGCTGCGTTTGTCTGTATTGTTGAAATGTGAATCATCCATTTTCTTCAATCCTCGATTTTAATGGCAAAACAATAGTTACAATAGTGCCTTTATTTACCCTGCTCTTTATACTTATTGTGCCGCCGTGTGCCTCGACAATTTCTTTTGCAATAGCCAACCCCAGTCCCGTACCTCCCGTATCGGATGTGCGGGATTTTTCGACTCTGTAAAAACGTTCAAACAGACGGTTTATATCCGATTCGGGTATTCCCACACCGTTGTCTCTTACATAAATTTTAATATCGTTTCCGTCTGATATCGCCCGAATATCGATTATTCCGTTTTTATGCGTATATTTAATGGCATTTGATATAATATTTATTATAACACGTTCAATTCTTTCTTTGTCTCCGGTCATATCATCAATGTCATCCCGAATATCAAGATTAATGGTGTTCCCGTGCGCAACTGCTTCGGAACGCATTATTTCACAGATATGAATTAATGAATCTTTTATATTAAATTGAGAAACCTGCCATTGGGTTTTATTATTGTCAAAACGGGATAACGTCAAAAGATCGTTAATAATGCTCAACATACGTTCGCACTCATCAACCGTCATATTCAAAAATTTATCACGGAATTCCGGTGACATTTCGGGATTCAATAAAATCGATTCGGTTGCGCCCCGTATACTTGTCAAAGGTGTTCTAAGTTCATGAGAAACATTGGCTACAAACTCACGCTGGGCTTTGTCCAGTTCAAATCTGCTGGTTATATCATGCATTACAACTATACAACCGGTATGAGTAGCGTTTTTATCAACATAGCGTAAAATGCCCAGGTTAATATCCAGCACTTTATTATTATACTCAACATCACGAATCACATAACTGCTTTCTGTATTCAGTGAATTAACATAGGAACGCGCATATTCGACAGACAATAACGAAAACATATTGTCAATGGTAAAATCATCGTTATATTCGCTGCCAAATAACTCACGCGCGCATTTATTTATATTAATAACTTTACCGGTATCGGAAAATGCGATTACGGCATCCTTTAAATATGAAAAAACGGTTTCGAGTTTTTGCCTTTCACCCGATATCTCTTCAAGCGTATGTTTTAACACATGACCCATGTGATTAAAAGTTTCGGTTAATGTTCCGATTTCGTCTTTTGAATGTACTTCAATATCTTTATCAAACTCTCCGGCGGCAATCAATTGAGCGCCCTGGGTCAGATTTTGAATCGGCGCGGTTATGGCTTTGGCTAAAAAAAATGACAAAATAACGGCGATTATTAAACCAAAAAAAACAGCCTGCAGGATTATCGAAAAAAGCTGCCAGCTTAACTGCTGCATTTCTTCCTGGCTGTCTTTAATATAGATAATGCATTCTTTGTCACCGTTATTCAAATAGACGGCATAATCGGAATATTCACTGCCCAGCAATTGAGTTTTACCGTCCGTACCGCTCATCGCAGATAACATATTCGATGTTTTGACAAGTTTCGTGCCCAGTTCCTCACTTGACCCATCTATAAAATCGCCGTTCATATCCAGGATATAGTAGTTCCGATAGACATCAATCCCAAGAAAGGCTCCATATGCTTTCAATATGGATTTTTGTTCCGCTGCGAAGTCGAGCGCTGTCATTGAATTCAACAGATCACGCCTCAGGTCACCGTTAAAATATGTATCCATCTGATTGACAAACTCGTCGGTATAAAAATTAAAAACGCTGTTTATTAAAACCGTACCGACAACAGCCATTACGGTTATCATAAACATAACGAATATTAATATTATTTTAAAATACAAACTCCTGTACATTGCGCTTACCGAATCATTTATCAAATTTTAAATTAACGAACATCAGTTTACATAATAGCCCATATTGCGCTTTGTGAAGATATATTCGGGGTTGGAGGGATCTTCTTCAAGTTTTTTGCGCAGCCGGCTGACCGTAACATCTACATTTTGAAGGTCGCCGTAAAAACCTTCATATCCCCAAACCTTTTCAAGTATTTCTTCACGGG
>JAQVWU010000375.1 GCA_028709565.1 Eubacteriales bacterium | reverse complement strand
CCGTTTCTTGTGATTGATTTTTGTTTTCACCTATATTTTATCATAAAAACGGAGAAAAGTCAGATATATTTTAAATTAAAAAACCGTATATTTAAATGGTTTTTTGAGTTTCACAATCAACAAATTAATTTATAATTAAAGGAGGTGCTTTATGGGTGATTTTATAAAAATTTTAATATCGGTTATAATAACGGCTGTTATATCGATTCCGCTCGGGATATTTATTGAAACTATATACCGTAAAAAAATTACCGAAGTTAAAATAGGTTCGGCTGAGGAACAGGCTCAGAAAATAATCGATGAAGGTCTGAAGACAGCCGAAACCATGAAAAAAGAAGCTTTAATCGAAGCAAAAGAAGAAATACTGCGCGCTAAGAATGAAAGCGAAAGAGAAATAAAAGAACGCCGCAACGAAATTACCAGAACCGAAAAACGCGTAATATCCAAGGAAGAAACCCTTGAGAAAAAGCTCGACGCACTTGAACGCAAAGATGAAGCGCTGAACCGAAAAATAAAAGACAATACGGAAAAAGGCGAAGAAATCGAAGCCCTCAAGTTAAAACAATTCGAGAAACTCGAGGAAATCGCCGGATTGACCGCAGCCCAGGCTCAGCAGGAACTGCTGTCGCGGATTGAAAACGATGTACGTCATGAAGCGGCAATGAAAATCATTGAAATCGAATCCCAGCTGCGGGAAGACGCCGAAACCAAAGCGAAAAACATTATCTCGCTTGCCATACAGCGCTGCGCGGTTGATCACGCGTCCGAAACCACCGTATCGGTGGTTACCCTTCCGTCAGATGACATGAAAGGGCGCATTATCGGCCGCGAGGGACGCAACATACGCACCATAGAAACACTGACGGGTGTTGACCTGATTATTGACGATACACCTGAGGCAATCACACTTTCCAGCTTTGACCCCATCCGCCGTGAAATCGCGCGCCTGACATTGGAAAAACTCATATCGGACGGCAGAATTCACCCGGCAAGAATAGAAGAAACGGTCGAAAAATCAAAACGCGAGGTTGACGCTCAGATTAAACAGGCAGGAGAAAAGGCTACCTTTGAAATCGGGGTTCACGGAATCGCGAACGATCTGGTCAAACTGCTCGGACGTCTGAAATTCAGAACCAGCTACGGTCAGAACGTATTGATGCACTCCATCGAAGTGGCACACCTTTCGGGCATTATGGCGGACGAGCTCGGCGCCGACGCGCTGCAGGCAAAACGTGCCGGACTGCTGCACGACATAGGCAAGGCAATGACACAGGAGGTGGAGGGTTCCCATGTACAGATAGGCGTTGACATCGCCAGGAAGTACAAGGAAAGCAGGGAAATAATACACGCCATCGAAGCCCATCACAACGATACCGAACCGAGATCGCTCATTGCCGTGATAGTCCAGGCAGCCGACGCGATATCAGCGGCACGACCGGGCGCGCGCCGCGAAGACCTGGAGAATTATATAAAGCGTTTGCAGAAGCTTGAGGAAATCTCACAAAGCTTCAGCGGCGTCGAAAAAGCTTACGCCATACAGGCGGGACGCGAAATTCGCATAATGGTTAAACCCGATGAAATCAATGACGAACAGATGGTACTCACGGCACGAGAAATAGTAAAAAAAATCGAAGCCGGACTCGAATATCCGGGTCAGATAAAAATCAATGTCATACGTGAAAGCCGCGCGGTGGAATACGCGAAATAGCCGGCGGAACATAACAATCGGATCAAAACAGAACAAACAACGCATTTAAACTGCGGATTATATACAAATTAATATAGAGCTAAAGTGAATAACGGACGCATAAAACGTCTTTAAATATATTAATCTACAATATAACCGAAACGGGCATGTATCAGGATACATGCCCGTTTGTGCGGTTATTTATATTTGATTATCATTGCAAAAACAATATCGCTGTGATATAATCACTGTAATAATATAATACCGGAGGTGTATATGTTAAATCAAAAGGATACAGAAATACTGCGCTCGCTGGCGAAGCGATATGCCGGATATGCATCCCTCCCCGTCATGGCGGAAAAAAGACGTCTGTGGGAGAAGCTCAACACCTTTCAAATGGAGCGACCGCTGGTTCTCTTCGACCAGCTGCCCTGGAACGAGCTCGATGTTGACGGATTTCTTGTTTGCCGGGTTTCCGACCCCTATTGGAGGGGGATTGAAAACGCGCTGAGACGGGATATATATAAATGGGAACATATGCCGGCGGATATGGTGTTGAATCCGTATATACTTCTCAATCGTCCGATAAACCATACGGGCTACGGGGTCGCCTCACACGTAACCACATCGGTTACCGATAAGAGCAGCGATGTTGTCGGACAGGCGTATGCGTGCCAGTTTTCGGTCATGGACGACATAGAGAAGATAAAAACCCCCGAGGCAAGTCTTAACCGGGAGATCGAAGCGATTATAACCGATCGGGCTGACGAATTGTTCAACGGAATCATCGAATGGCGATACGGCGGCATGACGCTGCACCTCGGTTTTTGGGATTTTATCTCCCAGTGGATGGGTGTAGAGGAGGTTTATACCGCGATATATGACAATCCCGATTTGCTGCACGGTATGATGGAGCGGCTGACCTCGGGCACAATATCGCTGATCGAACAGATGAACGCCGAAGGCCTTTTCGATGTAAACGTCAACATGTGCCACTGTTCCCATACGTTTTTGCCGGATGACGCCGACCGGCGTGCTCCGGTTTCGCAAAATACGTGGGCATTCGGCCTGGCGCAGCTTTTTACTTCGGTATCTCCCGCGGTTACCGCCGAATTTGAGGTGCCCTATATGAAGCGGCTGTTCCCCTTTTTCGGCAATATATATTACGGCTGCTGCGACCGCCTGGACGACCGCCTGGACATTGTGACCCAAATGCCCAACATCCGCAAACTGTCCTGTTCCCCGTGGAGCAATCCTGAAATTTTTGCGTCAAAGATGCCCCCGAATTATGTGATGTCGGCAAAACCGAACCCGGCGCTGTTCGCGTCAACCACCTTTTCCGCCGAAGCGGTGAAAGCCGAACTTCAAAAAACGATGGCGGCGGCAAAACGTTACGGCTGCAGTCTTGAGTTTATCTTTAAGGATGTAAGCACGGTAAAATACCGCCCGCAGGCACTGTGGGAGACCGCCCGGATTGCCCTAGAGGCTGCATGCGAGTTTTAAGCATTTTCTGATGTATTTAATCGGCTTTTGTTT